>CANHIS010000040.1 GCA_947460255.1 Bacteroidota bacterium | reverse complement strand
TATTTATCAGAATATGCCAGACATGGCTATCACTTCTTTAAATCAATTTGCCTCGCTACTTAGATTATCGCTTTCTCATAGTAGAAAGGGATATGCTACACTACAATCAGAATTGGAAGCATTGCGACTTTACGTCGATCTAGAATCTCATAATTTAGAATCAGGTATTGAATTTATGATTAATATTCCTCCGGAAATTCAGTCAAATCAACTGAAAATTCCTCCCATGCTTATTCAGCCATTGGTAGAGAATGCTTTAAAGCATGGAATTTCGAGTAAATCCGATATTCGTGGTCAAATTTGGATTACTGTTCAAATTCAAACTCAAGCAGTTTTGAAAATTGTAGTTCGTGACAATGGTCCCGAATTCTCAGCAAAAAAGAGTTCATCTGGACTTTCTTTTTCATCTGGAATTATTAAAGATCGATTGAGTCTTTTAAATAAGCAGCTAAAAAGAACGGACTTCAAATTGGAACTTAGGTCTGAATATTTTTTGAATCAATCCACTACGGTTGCTGAAATTACGCTTCCTTTTTTTTCCTAATTCGTTTTACATGAAAATTCCTTGCCTTATTATTGATGACAACAAGAACATCCGCTCATTGATTAAAAGCATGCTCAGTTCCGAATTTCCGCAGCTTGATTTAAACAATGAAGCCTCAAATTGTTCTGATGCTGTTAAACTATGTAATCAACTGCAGCCAAGTTTGGTGTTTTTGGATATAGATTTAGGCGACCAAAGTGGATTTGAATTTCTTGAACTAACGAGCCACAAAAATTTCAGGCTTATTTTTATTAGTGCATTTGATGCATTTGCTATAAGGGCTTTTAAAGTGAATGCAGTAGATTATATTCTGAAACCATTTTCTAAAGAAGAACTCGTAAATGCCGTCCACAAAGCTCTTGATCATCCCTATTATACTGATATGAAAGATAGCATTCAGCTTCTTGTTGAATCTATTAACGGAGAAACAAATCGTTTGGCATTACCCACATCTCAAGGATTTGAATTCTATGATATAACAGAGCTTATTCGTTGCGAATCAGATAGGAATTATACTGTCTTTTACTTTAAATCATTTAAACCAGTAACAGTTTCAAGAAATATAAAACAGTATGAAGAAATTCTTACTAAGAAGGGATTTGTCCGTGTACATGCCTCTCACATTATAAACATTCGTGAATTAAAAGCTTACCACAAAGGAAATGGAGGTTATGTTGTTTTGAGTGATAATACGAAAATTGACATTTCGAAATCTCGAAAAGAAGAGTTCTTATTGAAAATTAATTTGTAGTCAATTAAATAATTGATTTAAATGATCAAAGTCTTTATAGAGGGGTTGATCGCTGATACACCTAATGCCGCCCCATAAGCTTTGGGTGAGTTAGGTTGTATTTTTACAAAGCCTTCATGCCAGAAAAGTTCTTCTTAAATTACTCACTATGATACGCATTTTAACATGTCTGAGCATCTTAAAATAGGCGCCTAAACATCACCTGTTAACTATATACTTATTTTCAGTGTAAAGAATTACGTGAATTTAAACTAGCCACTTCTTAAGTTCATTGAATAAATCGGCCTCTGTGAAAGGCTTACCTAAGTGAGCATTCATTCCAGATTCAAGACATTTTTCAATGTCTTCTTTGTATACGTTAGCAGTTAAGCCTATGATTGGAATTGTTAATCCCATGGATCGAATCGCTGCTGTGCTTTCATAGCCATTCATGACTGGCATCTGAACATCCATTAATACCAAATCGAATTCTTCAGCTTTAATCTTCTCCACTCCTTGAAGACCGTCATCAGCAGTCGTTACATGAATTCCGAAATTTTCCAATACGGTAACGGCGAGAAGTTGATTTATCTTATTATCCTCTACCAAAAGTATTCTATAAGGCTCGGTAAATTTTAAAACATTCCCTGTACTATTCGAATTTACCGGCCCAGATTTTTCTTGTTGTGGCGCAGCTTTGACTTTAAAACGGAAAACAAATGAAGCTCCTGGAGTTTCTGTTCTAAAAGGCTTGTCGATGGCTGGACTAATTAACCTAATATCTCCGCTCATAAGGCGAAGCAGCTGTTTTACTATCGAAAGCCCTAAACCGCTTCCACCATATTTTCTAGTAAATGACCCATCGGCTTGGGTGAAGCTATCGAAGATTAATTGTTGTTTATCATCGGGAACACCAATTCCAGTATCAGTAACAATTCCACGAATGAAGAAAAATTCTTCGGTTCCTATAGGGTCAGTTTCTGCCTCAAAGCTTATGGATATTCCACCGTTTTCGGTGAATTTAATTGAATTTGAAACCAAGTTGATAATCAATTGCTTAATTCTTGTCGGATCTCCAATTACCGCTTCAGGTATTTTGGTGTCAAAATTCAACATGAATTGAAGTCCTTTTTCGTTGCTCCTGTATTGATAAGGAATTAAGGTTTGTTGAATTGTTTCAATGAAATTAAATTTAATATTTTCTATATTTAATTTCCCTTGTTCAATCTTATTTAAATCAAGAATATCGCTCAATAAGCGCAGCAATGTATCTCCTGATGAGCGAATTAATTCTAAGTATTTCTTGTCTTCTGTTCCAGGGTTATTTCTTATCAATAAATCAGTGAAGCCTAAAATACCATTGAGTGGTGTGCGAATTTCATGGCTCATGTTAGCAAGGAATCCTGATTTTGAACGACTCGCTTTTTCTGCAGTTTCTCTCGCTGCTAGAGCTTCCTCGGATGCTTTAACCAATTCTGTTGTTCTTCTTTTTACTTTTTCTTCCAGTAATTGATTTTGTTGATTGATTGATCTAATTCTGATCCTATATCCGAAATACAATATTGAAGTAACAAGAAAAGCGGCAATTAAGATGAACCACCAAGTTTTCCAGAATGGTCGTTTCACGACTATTTTCATTGAAATTCCATCCTCATTCCATAGCCCGTCGCTGTTTGATCCTTTCACTGTAAAGGTATATTCACCAGGTTCTAGGTTTGAATATGTAGCCAATCTTCTGTTGTTGGCATAAATCCAATCATTATCAAAGCCCTCAAGTTTGTAGGCAAAACGATTTTTATCGGCCAATGCATAGCTTAATGATGAAAATTCGAAAGTGATATAGTTTTGATTATAATTTAATTCCACTTCTGGAGAAGGAGTCACTTCCTTGTCCATTACTTTAAAACATGTTATTACAATTGGAGGAACAAAATTATTGCCTGGAATGCTATCAGGAGAAAACCAATTCATTCCTGCAATTCCTCCGAAAAGCATTTCACCATTTTCTAATCTAATGGCTGCTCCAATATTGAATTCGTTGCTTTGCAAGCCATCAAGAGCATCATAATTTCTGAATTTTTTTGTTTTGGTATCGAATCTTGCAATGCCACTGTTTGTGGAAATCCATAGATTCCCTTTGCTATCGTCAAGAATTGAATAAATCATGTTATCAGGAAGTCCGTTGTCTTTTGTGTAAGTCACAAACTTTCCAGTTTTGCGGTCCATTCTATTTAAACCACCACCATAAGTCCCAATCCAGAAAAAACCAAATGGATCTTCGCAAAGTGAAATCACACTGTTGTGTGAAATACTTGTAGAATCGTCGGCTATTTTTCTAAATTGATTGAATTTCTTAAGTTTTCGATCGAACTCTGTTAATCCACCACCCAAGGTGCCTGCCCATAAACGACCAAACCTATCCTCTAAAATAGTGTAAACACTGTTGCTAATTTGGTTTTCTGCTACAGCCTTATCAGGTCTAAACAAGGTGAATTTCCCTTCAAATGAATTAAACTCCAATAATCCTTTTCTATTTCCTGCCCAAATTTGCCCATTTCTGGTTTGATAAAGTGAATGGATCTCATTGTTCAAGCTATTGGGATTAAATGGATCAAAGCGATTGGTTGAAATGATTTTTTCAGTTGATGGATCAAATTCATGCAATGCATTTGAAGTACCCACCCAAAAACGCCCTTCTTTATCGATTAATAATGATTTAATTTCATTGCTAATATTGTCTTCCTTTTTGTTGGAATACAAATTATATCTCAGAAATGATCGATTGTTTTTGTCGTATTTATTCAGACCTTCTCTAGTTCCAATCCAAATATCACCATCTTTAGCTTGCACAAAACAGTTAACTATATTGCTCGATAAGCTGGTAGTTTCTTCAGGAATTCTTTGAATTTTCTTAAATCTACCGCTTAATTTACTGTAGATGTTAATTCCCTCGGCTGTAACAATCCACATCACTCCGCTTTTGTCACGAAATAAATGGCGCACATCATTATTTAATAATGAATTTGGATTTGATGGATTGTTGTATATAAGTTGAATATCAGCAGTTTCAGGATTCATTAAATTCAATCCGTCAGCAGTAGCTACCCAAATTAAACCATTTTCCTCTTCCGATAAATCATTGATATAATTGCTAGATATGGTTCGAATGTCTTTACTGTCGTGATAATAACTCTGCAACTTTCCTGTTCTTCGATCTAATCGCATCAAACCACCTCCAAATGTGCCAAACCAAATTCTCCCTTTAGCATCTTCGAGAATACTTGAAATATTTGTTACGAGTTGTTCTTGGTCTCCATCATTTATACTTTGGAAGCTCGTAAATCGTGTGTTATCAGTTTCAAGTTTATTAATCCCTTTTCGGGTTCCAACCCACAAATCACCACTTCTGTCGCGAACAATTACATTTACGAAATTGCTCGATATCGTACTAGCATTGTTGGCTGAATATTGAAATGTCTTAAAAACTCCTGTTGTTGGATTTAGCCTTGCGATGCCACCACCAAAAGTGCCCATCCATAAATTACCTTCTGAATCTTCTGCAATAGATCTTACATCATTGTTCGGTAAACTCGAAGAATTTCTAGGATCATGCTTATAACGTGTAAAAATATTTTTTTTGGTGTCTAATTTATTTAAGCCGCCCCAAGTGCCAATCCATAAATTCCCATCCTTTCCAGCATGAATTGTATTCACGTTGTTGTGTGCAATAGAATTTGCATCGTGAGGATCGTGATTAAATTCTTTTACTGTGTAACCATCAAAACGAAAAAGGCCATTGGAAGAGCCAAACCAAATGTATCCATCAAAATCTTGAGCATGGCAAGTGATGTTACTTTGGTACATCCATTTTTGAGTCGATAATCGTTCAAAAACAAGCTGCTGGCTTTGAGCGTTGACTATTGTTCCTGCAATGATGCATAGCAGAAAAGAGATGATCAGATAGTGTAGCTTTTTCATTTGATAGAGTGGCAATTTAGAAAGAAAGTCTAATTCAATCCTTACATTCTCCTATTCCAACTTACATGGTTTTTATGTAAATTTTTTCTGAAACAATAATACCGTGGTGAATTTTGTTTGGGTTTACAATATTCAGAAAGCAACCTCGTTATTGACCTGTAACTTTAAAACGCCTATGCACAAAATCTTTACACCTGAAGATGTTATCCGATTCGCTTACAAGGAAATGAGCCCTGCTGAGGAAGCTGCATTTACCATCGAATTAGCAGATTGTGATGAAACAGTTGCCGAGCTTTCTACCATCAGAAACACCATTGAGTGGCTTGATGAAACAGCAGGGCATCCAAAGCATTCAACGATCCAAAATTTGCTAAATTATTCAAGAGCGCTTAGGATTGAGAATACTTCCATCGATGGCCTGTCTGTCGAGGTAGTGCTGAATTAGTTTCTGGTTTAGTTTTCTCCTAAATCCCGATTGGTAAATCCCGATCGGGATTTTTTGTTTTTTTACACCATGACCATCAAAGAAAAGTATAAGGCAGTTGTAGATTATTTTTCTGCAAATCGATCTCAAGCTGAAACCGAGCTTCAATACAGTAATCCATACGAGTTACTTTGTGCTGTTTTGTTATCCGCTCAATGCACCGATAAACGAGTTAATATGGTTACGCCCGAATTGTTTCGCAGGTTTCCGAATGCCGAAACTTTAGCCGCAGCATCGGTCGAAGAAATTTTCAGTGTTATCCGTTCGATTTCTTATCCCAACAACAAAGCGAAGCACCTTCAAGGCATGGCGCATTTGCTGCTGCATGAATTTAATAACCAGGTTCCTTCCGATATTGATCAATTGGTGAAGCTTCCCGGCGTAGGCCGAAAGACAGCCAATGTGATTGCTTCAGTTATCTTCAATCAGCCTGCAATGGCAGTCGATACGCATGTTTTTAGGGTTTCTGCCAGATTGGGATTAACAAATAATGCCAAAACACCACTTCAAGCCGAGCAACAATTGGTAAAGAATTTAGATCCTGAAATCATTCCATTAGCCCACCATTGGTTGATTCTCCATGGTCGTTACATATGTATTGCTAGAGCACCCAAATGTGCATCCTGTGAATTGCAATCAATCTGCCTTTACTACAGCGGCAAGCGAAATATGAAAACAAGTTTAAGTGATAAAGGTAAATCGGCCTCCACAAAAGCAGCAGTAAAAAAACAAAGCACCTCCAAGACTGTTAAGAAGAAGTCAGTTTCAAATAGCAAAAAAGCACTATGACAACACTTAAACAAGGCGATTCAGCCCCACAATTTTCAGGATTAGACCAAGATGGTCAACCAGTTTCGTTAAAAGATTATACGGGCAAAAAGCTGGTTCTTTATTTTTATCCAAAAGATGATACTCCCGGCTGTACTGCTGAAGCATGCAGTTTGCGCGACAATTACGAACAATTGCAAAAAGCAGGTTATGATGTTTTGGGTGTGAGCACCGACCCTGTGAAGTCGCACAAGAAGTTTATCGATAAATACACGTTGCCGTTTCGCTTGCTTTCAGATACCGAGAAAACAGTTTCTGAATCTTTCGGTGTGTTCGGATTGAAAAAATTCATGGGTAAGGAATATATGGGAATAAGCCGTACTACTTTTTTGATCGACGAGAAAGGCATCATAACAGAAGTAATCTCCAAAGTGGATACAAAAAAACACGCAGAGCAGATTCTGTAAGGCATTTTAGCGATTATACCACTTCTTCATTTTTGTACACTTGAGGTGTTGGTGATAAATATTTTTTAACATCGGGAATTTGAATGATGTTTTTGACGTATTTTGTGGCAACAAATTACAAAAGCAAATTTCGATCATGAGCAAAGACATGAATACAGACAAACTGAAAGCACTTCAGGTAATTATCGATAAAATCGACAAAACCTATGGCAAGGGTACCATCATGAAAATGGGCGACCAAGCTATTGAAGCCATGGAAGTGATTCCTTCTGGTTCCGTTACATTAGATATCGCTCTAGGGGTGCAAGGTTTTCCTAAAGGCAGAATTATTGAAATCTACGGACCTGAATCTTCCGGTAAAACAACCTTGGCGATCCATGCCATTGCACAATCTCAACGCCAAGGTGGTATTGCTGCAATCATCGATGCGGAACATGCTTTTGATCGTTATTATGCTGAAAAACTTGGCGTTGATGTAGAAAACTTGTTGATCTCACAGCCCGATAATGGTGAACAAGCTTTGGAAATCGCCGACAACCTGATTCGTTCTGGAGCTATTGATATCATTGTTATTGACTCCGTTGCAGCACTCACCCCGAAGAGTGAAATTGAAGGCGAAATGGGAGAGTCAAAAGTTGGTCTCCAAGCACGTTTGATGTCTCAAGCTTTGCGTAAACTTACTGGTACAATCAGCAGAACTGGCTGTACTTGTATATTTATCAATCAGTTGCGGGAGAAGATTGGTGTTATGTTCGGAAATCCTGAAACAACCACTGGTGGAAATGCTTTGAAATTTTACGCTTCAATCCGACTGGATATCCGTCGAATTGGCCAAATCAAAGACGGGGAAGCTGTCGTGGGTAACCGCACCCGTGTGAAGGTTGTGAAGAACAAAGTTGCGCCTCCATTTAGAACCGCTGAGTTCGATATTATCTACGGAGAAGGAATTTCCCGTATTGGAGAAATCATCGATCTTGGTGTAGAGCACAATGTTGTTAAGAAAAGTGGATCTTGGTTTAGCTTCGAAGACACAAAACTTGGGCAAGGTCGTGATGCTGTAAAAACACTTCTTGGCGACAATCCTGAACTAGCCGACACAATTGAATCTAGAATCAGAGAGTCAATTTCAGGATTGGTAGTTGCATAAATTCTTTTTCTTGGTGCCCGACCCGAGAATAACTGAAAACTGTTATCGCTCAGGTCGGGCATCTTTCTTTTATTTGAGGTCTGAAATTTCCACATGACTATTTTACGATTCGCCTCATTTCTTCTGCTTGCTTTTTTGTTTGGTTCCTGCGGAGATGCTCCTGTAGATTTATCAACCATTTCGGGCATGAACCGCGCTTTGGAGCAAAATCCTTCCGATACAACTGCTCGATACGCCCGTGCTAAATATTATTTAAAAATCGGAAAGGCGGATTCTGCATTAATCGATATGCAAAACCTAATTAAAGTTGATTCTTCAAGGGTGGATTATTTTCTCACACTTGGTGATGTTTACTTGGTTACCAATCGAACGCGATACACTAAACAGGCTCTTCAAAAAGCAGTCATGCTCGATAAATCTAACCAGGAGGCGCATATGAAACTAGCAGAATTGTTTCTGTATGTCGAAATGCGTCAAGATGCACTCAATGAACTAAACGAAGTTCTTAGGATCAATAAGAATAATCCGAAAGCATACTATTTAAAAGGGATTATCTATAAAGAAGGCGGCGATTCGGCCTTGGCAATTTCGAGTTTTTTAACCACCACCGAACAAGATCCCAATTATGCTTTGGCATTTGAGCAACTAGGATTAATTTATGCAGCCAAACATGATCCACGCTGTATCGATTTTTACAACAATGTGCTGAAGATTAACCCAACGAGTTCTCAAACTCTCTATAACATCGGCTATTTTTATCAAACGCATGGCGATCTTGATAAGGCAGTAGAAGTGTACAAAGAGATATCTGTGAAGGATCCAAAGTTTCCTAATGCTCCATACAACATAGGTTTCATTCTTTTCGAATACCAGAATAAACCTGCCGAAGCGCTTCCGTATTTCCTACAGGCCATTTCTATAAATCCTAACTACGCAGAAGCCATTTACATGTCGGGTTTGTGCAATGAGAAATCAGGGAATCAAGAACTTGCCATTAAAGATTACCAAGAGGCGCTTCAGAAAAATCCAAATTTTGAATTGGCAATTGAAGGGCTGAAAAGATTAGGTGAAAAACCTTGATTATCCTTTTGAAGGCTTGCTCGAGAGCTTATCTTTGAGGCATGCAAAATATTACACTGCCAATTATTTTGGTCACAGTTGCTTTTTCTGTTTTAGCGTTTAACAAAACCGAGCTAATGGCTAGGTATCAGTTTAATGCGTACATGATCAGTAACCGCAACCAATGGTACCGTTTTTTGACGCATGCATTTCTTCATGCAGATTGGATGCACTTGATTATTAATATGCTCGTTTTGTGGTCGTTTGGCGCTGCTACGGAGTATTATTTTGCAGTGAGCCTAGGAAGTTTCGGACCGCTGGCTTATTTGGGCTTGTATTTCGGAGCCATCTTTGCCTCTTCAATCACCACCTTTCGGAATCATAAAAACGATCACTGGTATAATGCCGTAGGTGCATCTGGAGCCGTTTCTGCTGTGTTGTTTTCGAGTGTCGTATTTTCCCCTTTTAGCAAGATTTTGCTTTATGGCATTTTGCCGCTTCCTGCTTTGGTTTGGGCTGGCTTATACGTTGCATACAGCATCTGGAGTAGCCGAAACAGCAACGATAACATCAATCATGACGCACATCTTTGGGGTGGGGCTTATGGAATGATCTATACTTTGGTTGTTTGCCCTGGTGCTGCAAATGGGTTTATTTATCAAATCACCAATTTGTAATGAAGAAAGCACTTTTTCTCGATCGCGACGGAATAATCAATACGGAACTGGGTGATTACATCATGCGATTTGAGGATTTCGAGATTCACCCACCCTTGATTCCCTTTCTCAAAGAAGCAAAAAGTCGTGGGTTCTTAACCATTATCATTACCAATCAAGGAGGCATTGCCAAAGAACTTTATGGGCATGATTTGGTAGAAAAATGTCATTCTTTTTTGCAGGAAGAATTATCGAAAGAAAACTTAGACTTTGATGCAATTTACTACTGTCCGCACCATCCCCAAAGCGGGAATTGTCTCTGCCGAAAGCCTTCTGGTTTGCTCATCGAAAAGGCAATTGCAAGATTCGAACTAGACAAATCGCAATGTTTAATGATCGGTGATAAACAACGTGATGTTGATGCAGCTCAACATGCCGGAATTAGCGGATATTTGTTACCTCCCAATCCAGATTTTGATTCTCTTTTGAATTGCCTCAATCACCATGCTTGATATTATTTGTTTAAACGGTCGTTTTCAGTCGTTGAGAGAACAAAATCTTTCTCCTGATAACCGTGCATTCCTTTATGGAGACGGATTGTTTGAGAGTATTCGCGTAAGCGATGGAAATCTTCTTTTTTTTGATGACCATTTTGAAAGACTCATTTCTGGAATGTATGTTCTAGGACTCGACAATACATTCTTCGATCCGTTGAAAGTTTTTGAAGAAATGGAAGAGTTGATTCGGCGAAATCAATGCAAAGAAGGACGATTAAGGTTGAGTGTTTTTCGAAATTCGGGCGGCTTTTACAAACCACTTACCGATCAATGTGGCTATTTGATAACCGTTCAGCAGATTACCGAACCGATTTTTACCATCAATGAAAAGGGTTTGCGCCTTGGCACATACAGTGAAATCCGAAAGCCATTAAATGCACTTTCGGGCATAAAATCATCGTCGGCATTGTTGTATGTTCTTGCAGCCCGTCATGCAAAAGAATCGGGATGGGACGACTCAATATTGTTGAATGAATATGGGCGAATTTGTGAGTGCAGTTCTGCGAATGTTTTTCTCTTGATGCCCGATAAAACGATTGTCACGCCTGCGTTATCGGAAGGGATTTTGCCAGGTGTAATGCGCAAAAATTTAATCCGCTTTATGCGGGATAATGGCATTCAAGTGGAAGAAAGAATGGTGCTCACCGATGATCTTTTTAAAGCAGATGAAATTTTCTTGACCAGCGCCATTCAAGGAATTCGTTGGGTAATTTCGTTTAGAGAACGACGCTATTTTAGTGCGTTTAGCCGTTGTTTATCTGAAATGATGCAGCAAGAGTTGATTCAAGCAAACTAGTTTAAATTCGGATCTTCGGGATAATTCGACCAAATCGCTTTTTCTGAATGTGTCTTCCGAAGTAATTCTCCCCAAAGATTAGCGGGCTTCATTTCCAACAATTTAGGTGGCCGCTCAAACACTAACCAGGATTCTTCCTTCATTTCAAAATCAAGCTGACCAGCATCCCAACCTGAATACCCTGCAAAAAAACGGATTTGCTCAGGAACGACCATACCCAATTTTACAATTTCTTGTAGTTTATCGAAATCGCCGCCATAGTGAATTCCTCCACCAATTTCGAAGGCGCTCCCAATCAAATCTGGGATTGTATGAATGAAAAATAGCGATTGATTGTCGACCGGACCTCCAAAATACACTTCACTTTCAAATTCTGGAAAGTCGTTAATCAACTCATGAACGTTATGTCCAACGGGTTTATTGAGAATGAATCCCATAGTTCCATTCTCTGAGTTATCAGCCAAAAGCACTACTGAACGATGAAAGAAATCATCATTTAGAAAGGGTTCAGAAATGAGAAGACTTCCTTTTCCGGGTTTAAGTTGTAGTTGTTTCATGACTCAACCTTTTTAGAATTAACGCCCAAACAACTCATAATGTTACCAGAATAATGAATTTTCCAACCATTTCTGATCTTCGTCAGTTAATATGATGAATCGATTGCTCAAATTTGCAACATACTTCAACAACATGAACCACAATTTAAAGGATTTAAGGAAAGAATATAGTTTGGCTGCGCTGGATGAATTACATACCGATCCAGATCCGATTTTTCAGTTCAAAAAGTGGTTTCAAGAAGCAATGGACGCGGAGTTGTTAGAGCCTTATGCAATGACGCTTTCGACTGTTAATAAAGAGAATAGACCTTCTGCCCGCGTGGTTTTGTTGAGAGATTTAAGTACTGAAGGGTTCACGTTTTTTACAAATTACTTAAGTAGAAAAGGGCACGAGATTGCAGAAAATCCTTTTGCAGCCCTCAATTTTTTCTGGCCCGATTTGGAAAGACAAATACGTATTGAAGGCAAAATTGTGACTTTAGCTGCTGCCGATTCGGATGCGTATTTCGCATCTCGTCCACGAGGAAGCCAAATTGGAGCTTGGTCTTCTCCACAAAGTGAAATGATAGAATCTCGTGAACTGCTAGAACAAAATGTAGAACAATTTACCCAGCAGTTTGAAGGCAAAGAAGTTGCCCGACCAGCCAATTGGGGCGGGTATTGTTTAATCCCAGATTACATTGAATTTTGGCAAGGGCGAGAAAGTAGATTACACGATCGTATCTGTTATTTTCAGCACAGCGATGGAAGTTGGGTACGCAGTCGTTTGGCTCCTTGATCCTATAGGATGTTGTTCGATTTACCAGCAAAAACGCAAAGTTTATAAAGTAGTCGAGCGCCTACATTTGCATCCCATTCATCCTCTCCAGGTGCCACCTCGTTGAGGTCGAAACCAATGATTGTTCTTCCTGATTCAGAAACTTTCCTGAGTAAGTAAACAGCCTGAGCGAATTCCAAACCGCCAGCAACAGGTGTTCCTGTATTTGGGCAAAGACCTGGTTGCAAACCATCTATGTCGAAGCTTATGTAGACCTTTTGAGGAAGGTGTGCAATGATTTCTTCGGTTTGATGTTTCCAGGTTTTTCCTTCGTATGATTCTGTTTTTAAATTTTCGTCGAAATAGGTAATTATACGTCCGTTTGATTGGCGAATAACATCAACCTCCTGTTCGCAATAATCACGAATTCCTACTTGCACAAGCTTGCTGATTTGAGGCGATTTAAGCGCGTTGTACATAATAGACGCATGAGAATACTCAAAGTCCTCATAGGCAATCCTAAGGTCGCAATGAGCATCAATTTGAAGGATTCCAAAATCACTGTGTTTCCTTGAAAGCGCATGGATAAATCCCAACGGCGTGCTGTGGTCGCCGCCTAACAGGCCAACTATTTTGCCATGTTCGAGCCATTTAGCTGTTTCGATCTCCACGAATTTCACCATGTTTTCGCACGCTTCGTTAATAGAGAGCAGTGCTTCTGAATCAGGATCTGGCACTTCACCGTTGCTAATCAATTCGATATGTTTTTCAGCACGATCGCGCAGCTCATTACTTTGCTCAGCAAGTTCCTCATTGATAGGAAGCAGATGAAACCCAGCTTTCCAAGCCTGTGGAGCGTCAGAATCAAAAAGATCAACTTGCATGCTGGCATCCAAAATTGCTTGCGGACCATCTGCAGTTCCGGTAGCGTACGATACCGTTACTTCCCATGGAACGGGGAGAATAACTATGTCGGATTCTTCTGCAGTAAAAGGTAATCCGTAAAGGTTTGAGCCTTTAACAGCTGCCGAATTCTGATCGAATGCGGCAATTTTTTGTTCTTTGCTTGATGATGCCATAGTGCAAAAATAAAAAAAGAGGCTGCTCAAATGAGACAGCCTCTTTTCCGAATCTTGTTTACTGATTATTTAACTTTCACAGAAAGTTCGCTACCAGCTTTGAATTTTACTACTTTCTTAGCAGCAATTTTGATTTCTTTTCCTGTTTGTGGGTTACGGCCTTTGCGAGCTGCACGTGAAGATACAGAGAAAGAACCGAATCCAACTAGGGCAACGCGATCGTCTTTTTTAAGCGCTTCTGTTGTTGCGGTAATGAATGCGTCAAGTGCTTTTTTTGCATCTACTTTAGAAAGTTCTGCGTTTGCTGCGATAGCATCAATGAGTTCTGCTTTGTTCATGATGTTTTGGTTTTGAGGGTTTTACAGTTTTGTTATTTGTTCTCTTGAGCAAATTTATAGGAAAATCAATACGTTCCAAGTGCATACCCCCTGAAACCCTTGATTTTGTTGATAAATCCACTGTTTTGTTAATAACTGAAGCCCTAACCTGCTGTATTGACGGCAGTTAACCCGTATTTAAAATTACAAATATCTGATATTCAGATTAATAGAACATTTCAGCTCCCGTTTTTCTGAATCCAAGAAGGAAGTCCTTGATTATCAGTCGTTTCTTGCCTGATTGCTGGAGTTCCAATACGCTGTACCACCCATCCGCCGTGGCGCAAAGCAGCTCAAAACCTTCCGTAACACGCAATGTTCCGGCATTTTCATGTGGTAAGTCGCCAGAAAAAGGGATTCCGGAGAAGATTTTTACAGAAAATTCTTCAGTCCCATTGGTCAATATTGTGTGAGCAGTAGGGTAGGGGCTCAATCCACGAATATGGTTGTGAACTTCGGCAGTAGGTTTGTTCCAATTGATTCGGTTAAACTCAGGATTAAGTTTTGGCGCATGTTTCAGCTGGCGTGTTTCTACCTTTTCTTGTGGGATTAATTGGAGGTTCCCATTTTGAAGCGCTCTCAGGGTGGTGAGGAGAAGCTGTCCGCCTGCAAGCATCATTCTATCGTGCAATTCGCCAGCAGTTTCGTTTACACCCAGAGGCATTGGCAATTGGAGCGCTATTGCTCCTTCATCAATTTGGTGTACCAATTTAAAAGTGGTGATTCCTGAAAATCTTTCACCATTGATAATTGCGTGATTAATGGGCGCGGCTCCGCGATACTGCGGCAAAAGTGACGCATGTAAATTCCACGTTCCCATAGGAGGCATTTTCCAAACCGATTCGGGTAGCATACGGAATGCAACTACAATTTGGATGTCTGCTTTTAATGCCTTCAGCTGGTCATGAAATTCTGGATCACGCAGTTTTTCTGGCTGCAGCACAGGAATACCGTGTCGAATTGCGCACTCTTTAACTGGCGAGCTTTTCACCTGCAATCCTCGTCCTGCTGGCTTATCGGGTGCTGTAACAACCCCAACAACTTGATAATCAGAGTGAATGAGCGTTTCTAAGGAAGGTACTGCAAAATCGGGTGTGCCGAGAAAAACTATGCGCATCACTTTGAATGTGAAGGGTTATTGAGTGAAGAGGCACCACGTCCACTAAAAAAGTTCTTGGCTTCTTGGCCAATTCCAATGATACTTCGATAGTTGAGCGGAAATTCTAGCAATACATGCAGGAATGAAAGTAAGAAGAGCCACTTTAAACCAACTTCATATTTATATATGTATAAAGCAACCGAAATAGCCCAAATGATAAGAATGGCTACCAATGTTTTTCTCGGAACTTTATGCCATTGGATGACGGATGTTTTCGAAAACCAATTCAAGTAATGATATGTGTAAGCAAATGCCACGAACCGCATTACCATAAATCCTTCCATCGAACTAAATATTGACTGGAAGTTTCCTTGAAAGGTATCAACAGAAAATTTTCCGAGGTTTCCTAAACCAAAAAAGTTGATCAGCATTCGATTCAACTCTGCGAAATTGCCATAACTGCTTCGAATGTAATCGTTGTTTACAATGGATGTGTATCCCGCAGGGACAAAAAAGAAGCTTGCCGAAATAGCTAGAAGTGCCACAAAAGAGAGGATACCAGATATGCTGCGACTTTTCATGGCGCCATAGAGCATGAACAAAGCCGTGAAAACAAAAACATGGATGATGGTTGGAAGATAGATCGCGAAGAACGATTCGAAAAAACTTGCGTCGCTGAGAAACAAGGTGGAAAATATGATAAGCATGATTCCACCGATTTTCAAGGTGGTATCTTTCACGGTTACCAAAACCAACGACGACAAAAATGCGATGTAGATAAAGTTTGTGGAAACGCTCTCCAGCCAAGCATTTGCTTTGAAAAAGCCAAGCGTTATTAGTGCACCAAGAATAATCAAAACGATGAAATCATTTTTCCCAGCGGTGTAATAGCCTTTTTTGTGCAACCAGCCAATTTCGGTGAGATAATGCAATGGGCCTAAAACGGCATAAGAAAACAAGAACAGTTCAAAGGGCAGAACAAAGGCTATTAAACAAGCCAATAACATCAAGCCGATGTTGGCATAATCGATTTTTTCAACTGCTGTCATAGAGGTAACGAAGATAAAGTGATTGCAGCTTATGCACGAAATAAATCTTCGTTCATTCCTAAAATGAGGAAATCCCGACCCTAATGGACCGGGATTCCTTTTCCCAAAATCAAACTAACCTATATATTGTGTTACAGGTTCTAAAGAATGCGCCTAAATTAGGCAGTGGCCTTCGTTGATGTGACCAATTTGGCCATCATCTCGGTGAGGTCGGCGATCCGGCTCGAATAACCGGCTTCATTGTCGTACCATCCAATCACTTTCACGGTTGTGCCCATCACCATGGTGAGGTCAGAATCGAGAATGCATGAGTGTGGATTTCCAACGATATCGGCAGAAACAATTGGATCTTCAGTGAATTCGAGAATCCCTTTCATGCCAGTTTCAGATGCTTTGCGGAAGGTTTCATTGATTTCTGCAACAGTGGCTTCTCGCTTCAATTTCACAGTTAAATCTGTCATTGATCCTGATGGAACAGGTACACGTAAAGCAATTCCATCAAGCTTGCCTTTCAAGTGTGGAAGAATTAATGCGATGGCTTTTGCTGCACCAGTACTTGTAGGAATGATGGAAAGTGCTGCAGCTCTTGCGCGACGAAGGTCTTTGTGTGGAGCGTCTACCAAGCGCTGGTCGCCAGTGTAAGCGTGCACAGTGCTCAATAAACCTGCTTCAACGCCAAATGCATCGTCAAGTACCTTTACCATTGGCGCTGCACAATTGGTTGTGCAAGAAGCGTTTGATACGATGTCGTGATCGGCAGTTAAAAGGTGATCGTTTACTCCAATAACGAATGTTGGAACATCCTCTTTTGCTGGCGCAGAAATGATCACTTTGCGAGCACCAGCCTGAATGTGCTTCCCAGCCGATTCGCGGTCGAGGAAAAATCCAGTTGACTCGATAACTACATCTATGTTGAGATCTTTCCAAGGCAAATTGGCAGGATCCTTTTCTGCAAATACTTTCAATTTGTGGTTTCCAGCCAAAATGTAACCGTCTTCCACTTTAACACCGCCGTCGATTTTTCCATGAACTGAATCATACTTTAACAGATGTGCCAACGTCTTCGCATCAGTGAGGTCGTTGATGGCCACCACTTCGATACCAGGTTTGTTCATCATCATGCGGAACGAGATTCTTCCAATTCTTCCAAATCCGTTGATCGCAACTCTTACTTTACTCATAATGTTCGATGTGTACTAATGTGAGTGTCAAAATTACACTTAGAAAATTTGATTACCAAAAAACTTGAAAAAATAATCGGTTTTTTTTCTTGATTCGGCCGATTATTTTTTCAAGTTGCTGTAAATCTGATTATTAGAATAAGTGCTTTTCTGCGTGGTAGGATGATCTCACCAAAGGTCCGCTTTCAACATATTTGAAACCCAAGGAAAGCGCATACTCTTTGTAAAAAGCAAATCTTTCTGGCGTAACAAATTCTGCTACAGGAAGATGTTTGGGTGTTGGTTGAAGATATTGACCCAAAGTAAGAATATCAACATCGTTGGTGTTGAGGTCGCGAATGGTTTCTAAGATTTCATCTTCGGTTTCACCCAAGCCGAGCATCACACCCGATTTGGTTTTACAACCTCCCACTTTGAGTCGCTTGAGCACTTCTAATGAGCGGTCGTATTTGGCTTGAATCCGCACTTCCCGAGTTAAGCGGCGAACTGTTTCTAGGTTGTGCGAAACAATTTCGGGGCATACATCAATAATACGTTGAAGATTTTCCCATTTACCTGCAAAATCGGGAATGAGCGTTTCTAGTGTTGTTCCTGGGCTTGCTTGGCGAATAGCTTCAACGGTTTCAACCCAAATGATTGATCCTCCATCCTTTAGATCGTCGCGGTCAACCGAGGTGATTACAGCATGTTTCACGCCCATCAATTTAACTGAGTTGGCAACACGTGCTGGTTCTTGCCAATCTACAGCGCTGGGCATCCCAGTAGCCACCGCACAGAAACCACATGAACGGGTGCAGATATTTCCTAAAATCATGAAGGTTGCAGTGCCTGCGCCCCAACATTCGCCCATATTGGGACAGTTGCCGCTTTCGCAGATGGTGTGCAGCTTGTGTTCTTCAACGAGGTTGCGCACTTTTGCATATTCTTGCCCAGTGGGGAGTTTTACTCTTAACCAATCTGGTTTTCTTGGCCTTCCGTTTCGGTCGGTCGCAATGGTAGTGGTTTCTTTCTGTTGCTGATCAATCATTTCTATTCCACAGTTTTCCGTACATCACACGGATGAATAAGGTTACAAAGATCTGATTCTTTGCGTTAAATGCCACCATCGGAACTGGCCTTGCAAATGCGTCTGCAGAGATGCCTGTTTCGATCATGCGTAAATTCTTTTGTTGTTTACCAAACTCGAAATTCATCGCAATTGTTCCATAAAGACCGGCCGTTAAAGAACTTTCAGAAATTCCTTTGGTAAAGGGAGCTCTTCCCGATATGTTGTCTGGGAAATGTTTCTGTGGATCGTAACGTTCTGTTTTTTCGCGAACGCCAAATTGATCGTCGAAGTAAAAAACAGTTAAATACACAGGTTTTATCAAGCCCCAAGAAGCTCCACCGAAAATACTGAAACCTGTTTCAATTCCACCTTTGTCGCCTTGCGGATGCAGGATGAAATGTTTGCCGTATCCTGTTCGGAGGATGAGTAAACTGTTGAGTTTTCCATACACATAACCACCGGCATTGTCGGAAAATGGATTCACCGATCGAATTTCTTTAGGATGCCTCATGGTGAGTAAACTGAAGTCGAACATCGCCGAGCGGAATCCAGTTTCCATTTTTCCGCGTCGATAAGTAAGACCCATTCCTCTAGAGTGGATAAATGCTCCGGTCATTTTCACGTTTCGGTAAACGATGCCTTTTTCTTCTACTCCTGGAATGTCTTGCGCGCTTAACTTGATGCTCCCCCAAAGACAGGTCATCAGGATTAACCCTGAAAAAATTAACAGTCGGTTTTGGGAATTAGAAAACATCTTATGTTTGGTACGCTTCAAAGATACAACAGATTCACCAACGTGAAGTTTACCATTATGCCAACCATTCATTCGAGTTATTTAGGCAATTTGCGCACCGAGCAACAGCATCTTGCTTCTGGTCAAAAATTCATAACTGATGCGCCCATCGACAACCAAGGGAAGGGTGAGGCGATTAGTCCAACCGATTCGGTTTGTGCGGCACTTTCTGCCTGCATGATGACATTGATGGGCATCGCAGCCAATACACATTCAATTAATCTAGAAGGATTTCAAGCAGATGTAACCAAGCACATGGCTTCTGATCCGAGAAGAATTATGGCAATCGACATTCGGTTTTATGGTTTTTCGGCCGAGCTAACCGAGAAGCAACAAATAATTTTGGAGCGAGCAGCCAGAACTTGCCCGGTAGCCATGAGTTTACACCCAGATTTGGAACAAAATATTGTTTTCGAATTCGGTGCTTAAGCCGATTTAACATTTAGCATGTCTGCGCGTATCTCCATGTGAGATTCGTGCAGAATACATTTTCCGTTTTTGATGATTAAAAGCTGTGGGGATTCGTGTTCCACATCGAAAGTTGTCGCCACCAAATTTGAAATGGGGCGATAACGAAGCAAGTCGAGAAAATAAATCGGGACTTTGGGATTTGCAGTGTAATCGGTTTCGAAGCGCTTTAAGGAGATGCTCGAAATGCTGCAACGAGTTGAATGCTTGAATATAGCAACTCCATCGATGGCTGGATCTGATGATAGTGCGATGATTTCTTCCAGTTTTTCAACTGAATCAAGCGATTTCCATGAAACCATGGTTGATTAAGATTGTCTGGTTGGAGCAGTTTGTTCAACCTTTCCATACGCAGGGCAATCTACTTTCTTGGCTCTACAAGAAGACAAACACAGGCTGAACGTGAGTAACACTAAGGCTACTGTTACGATTTTACGCATTTTTAGAATTATTCTTGGCAAATGTAGGAATAATCATTAGCCGCTTACTTCTTTTTTGTCAACTTTATTTTTCGAATAAGCTGGGCAATCGATATGTGATTTACAGGAAGCTAAAAGTGTTATCAGAACTAGAGCTGCAGCAATGATTTTCATGACGAATATTTAGAATGAAGTAAATTTTGGTCTATAGTTGTGCAGATTACGAGAAGAAAAATTTAAAGTTACTTGCATAGCAAACGCGTTAGCAAATCGCGAAGTATGCGTTTCTATGATTGCGGTAAAAAATGATCCACAATTGCGGAAAGCGTCGCACTCTATTGTTGGTTGAATCCATAAATTCGCCAAATGAATCAGGTTGTAAATGACGTAAAGATTGATCCTTCTTGGAAGGAAGCCCTTAAGGAAGAATTTGCATCGAGCTATTTTGCCGAATTGAAGCAGTTCTTAGTTGAGGAACGCCAAACGCAGGTGATTTATCCGCCAGGAAACCAGATTTTTTCGGCGTTTAACCACACTCCATTTAACGATGTAAAGGTCGTTCTTGTTGGTCAAGATCCTTATCACGGGCCAGGGCAGGCCAATGGTTTGTGTTTTTCGGTGTCTCCTGGAACCAAAATGCCGCCATCGTTGGTGAATATTTTCAAAGAATTACAAACTGATCTGGCATGTGTGATGGGTAAAAATGGCGACCTCACAGCCTGGTCGAAACAAGGCGTTTTGTTGCTCAATACTACGTTAACCGTTCGAGCAGCTTCTCCAGCATCACACCAAGGAAAAGGTTGGGAACAATTTACCGATCAAACCATTCGTTTACTGTCGGAAAAGAAAAATGGACTGGTTTTTCTGCTTTGGGGAAGACCTGCACAACTAAAAGAAAAGCTCATCGACACAACGAAGCATTTTGTTCTAAAAGCCGCGCATCCATCGCCACTTTCTGCTTACAATGGTTTCTTTGGATGCCGTCATTTTAGTCAGACCAATAAGATACTTATAGACCAAGGCAAAACTCCAATTCACTGGAACTTAGAAGGATGATAAATCGCCTACTGCTTCTCTTGTTGTTCTGCACTTCAGTTTTGGTGAATGCGCAAACATTTTCGCTGAAGCTTATTGATGTAGCCACAGGAAAAACATTAAAGCGAGAAACAGGCAATTCTGCCATCCTCCGCCAGGAGCAAGTAAAAAATTATTTCAGTACACTTCATGAGCAAGGATATTTGGCCGCAAGTGCGGATAGCTTCAGCGTTTCTGGCGATACATTGATCTTGTTGGTGAACCGTGGTGAGATTTACAAATGGATCAAAATCAAGAATTCTAACATAGATGAAATTGCACTTACTGCTGCAGGTTTCAGAGAAAAGAATTTCGTTAACCGACCACTCAATTATCGCAAAGTAGCAGCAGTGTTGAACAAGACGCTGATCTATTACGAAAATCATGGATACCCATTTGCACAAGTAAAACTCGATAGTATTGAGCAGAACGGAACCCAAACCCAAGCATTGTTAAGGGTGGAGAAGGGGTATTTCTTCAAAATCGACAGTGTAACATGGAGAGGATCGGCGCGGATTTCTAAGAAATACTTGTACAATTACATTGGAATTGCACCTGGTGATGTTTACAACGAAGCCACGGTTCGCCAAATGGAAAATCGTTTAAAAGAACTTCCGTTTGTAACGTCTTATCGACCGGCCGACATCTTTCTGATGGAAGAAACTGCACTCATCAGGTTGTACTTAAACGACCGAAAGGCGTCGGATTTTAGTGGAATGATTGGATTTTTACCCAACAACGCAGAATCGGGAAAATTACTGCTCACAGGTGAAGCCAACTTGAAACTTAAGAACAGCTTAGGTCGTGGAGAATCTATTGTTGCTGAATGGCGCCGCTTGCAAGTGTCGACACAAAGTTTGAACGTGCGACTTTCGTGGCCGTTTCTATTCAATCTTCCGTTGGGCGTGGATGGGATTTTTAACCTTTATAAGCGCGACACAACCTTCCTGAATGTGCAGCGAAATCTAGGTGTTCAATATTTGATGAAGGGAAGCGATTACCTTAAAGCATTTATCGACAACCGAAGCTCCAGTTTGTTATCCACCAAAGCGCTTCAAAATCTAATAGAACTTCCCGATTATGCCGACGTGCGTTCGAACTTATATGGTTTGGAATTGAGCCTCACTCGGCTCGATTATCGCTTCAATCCCCGGAAGGGAATTCGCTTGTTAGCCAGATCGGGCGTGGGCACTCGAAATATTGATAAAAATTCGGCACTTGACCAAGATTTATACAATAACCTGGTGCTTAAATCTATACAGTTTAATAGTTTCGTTGATTTTGATGGATTTGTGCCGCTTTTTCGTCAGTCGACAATAAATGTTGGTTTGAATGCTTCATTTTTGAGTGGCGAAAATTTATTTGAAAACGAGCTGAGTCGAATTGGTGGGAACAACCTTTTGCGCGGTTTTGATGAAGAATCGATTTTTGCTTCCAGCTACGCTGTGATGAATTTAGAATACCGTTATTTATTGGAGGAAAATTCGTTTTTGTTTTTGTTTGGAAACGCTGCATGGTATGAAAACGTGGCTGTAAATAGAAATGTGCGCGATTTGCCTTATGGTTTTGGTGCAGGCACGAGTTTCGAAACGAAGGCTGGGATTTTTACAATTAGCTACGCGTTAGGAAGTCAATTTGGAAATCCAGTTGGATTTAGAAACGCGAAGGTGCATTTTGGCATCACCAGCTTGTTTTGATCGCCCAAAGGAGAAATTTGGTGTAATTTGCACGTCTGAAATTCGATAGATTAATCGTGGATTATTTGGCCTTACTTGTTGGTGTGTTGATTGGTGCGGCAGTAACTTGGCTATTGCTGAAATTGAAGCATCAACAAATTTCAAATCCAGTTGAAGCAGAAGCAAATCAACTTCGTGCGGATCGATCTGCTTTACAACAAAACGTGCAATTAAGGTTGGACGAAATCAATCGTCTCCGCGATGAAGCATTAAAACTCCGCGAAGAAACGAGCAGTCTCAACAAAGAAGCATCGCATTGGAAAGCATCTTACCAAGCCTTGCAGGAAAAGCTCGAAAGTCAAAAGCAGGAGTTAGAAACTGTGCGCGAACGTTTCAACTTAGAATTCAAAGAAATTGCAGGGAATTTATTGGAAGAAAAAAGCAAGAAGTTCACTGATTCGAACCGCGAAAATATCGATCAGATTTTAAAGCCCTTGCGTGAAAAACTTGCTGAATTCGAACAGAAGGTCGAAAGCACTCACAAAGAAGGTTTGCTCAACAACGAAGCACTGAAACAGCAATTGTTGTCGCTCAAAGAACTGAATTCTCAAATGAGCCGCGATGCAATCAACCTTACCCGCGCGTTGAAGGGTGAAAACAAAACCCAAGGAAATTGGGGCGAATTTATTTTGGAATCGGTACTCGAGAAATCGGGTTTGGTGAAAGATCGCGAATATTTCGTGCAGGTAAGTTTAACCGACGAAGATGGAAATCGTTTGCAGCCAGATGTGGTGGTGCAATTGCCCGAAGAAAAATCAATTGTGATCGATTCGAAGGTTTCGCTAAATGCCTATGAACGTTTATCATCGGCCGAAACAGATGCAGAAATTGAGCAAGCAAGAAAGGAGCATTTGCTTTCGGTTCGGAACCACCTAAAAGGTTTGTCAGGAAAAAATTACCAAAAACTTCATGGTGTAAAAAGCCTCGATTTTGTGTTGTTGTTCATTCCGATAGAACCTGCTTTTGCTGCAGCAATGCAAGCAGACTCAAGTATTTTCCAAGAAGCATTTGATAAGAATATCGTCATTGTGAGTCCAACTACCTTGTTGGCTACCTTGCGCACCATTGCGAGTATTTGGCGGCAAGAACATCAAAACCGAAACGCACTCGATATTGCGCGAAAAGGTGGCGATATGTATGATAAATTTGCAGCCTTTGCAGAAGACCTTGTGAGGCTTGGTGCTCAAATGGATACCAGCAAAAAGACATACGATGAAGCCATGAAAAAACTCAGCACTGGCACAGGAAATCTCGTGAAACGCGCTGCCGATTTGAAGAAACTTGGCGTTCACTCAGGCAAAAATATTAATCCGCTGCTCACCGCAGGAATCGAAGAAGAATGAGACATCAACAAAGAATAAATGTAAAAGAAGAAGGCCTACTTTTCGGTGTGCATCCACTGCTTGAAGCCATTAAAGCTGGAAAGGAAATTGATCGTGTGTTGCTTGCCAATGGTACTGCAGGTCCTTTGATTTCGGAAATCAAGAAACATCTATCAGAACTCGATGTGCCTGTAATTCCGGTGCCCAAAGAAAAACTAATGCAGTTTACACGTTTCAATCACCAAGGTGTTGTTGCATACATTTCGCCGGTAAGTTTTATGCCCTTAGAGGAAGTTCTTCAAAGGGTTTATGAATCGGGCAAAGATCCATTATTTATGGTGCTCGACCGAGTAACGGATGTTCGAAATTTTGGAGCAATTTGCCGCACAGCCGAATGTGCAGGCGTTGATGCGATTATTGTTCCCGCACGCGGAAGTGCACGGATTGGTGCTGATGCACTCAAAACTTCAGCTGGAGCGTTGATGAACATCCCGGTTTGTCGATCGATGAACCTCAAAGATACCCTCCAAATGCTGAAAGATTCAGGAATTCGCATTGCTGGTGCATCCGAAAAGGCAGATAAAATGATGTACGATACCGATCTTAGCGGCCCACTTTGCTTGATCATGGGCTCCGAAGAAACAGGAATTAGCCCTGAATATTTAAAAAAATGCGATGCTCTGATCAGAATTCCGATGTTTGGAAGCACTGGTTCTCTGAATGTTTCGGTTGCTGCGGGAGTTATTACCTATGAAATAATCCGGCAAAGGCAGCCATAAATTGGTTCATCGAAAAGAACTAATAGTACCTTTACTTGTTGAAATTCACTAAGGTATTTTTGGTCATGAAGCGTATTTTCATTTTTGGCATTTTGTTCATGTTGTCGCATTTCGTAGAAGCTCAATGCAGCTTCACGGCAACAATTACGCCTTCAGCAATCAGTTTGTGTCCGTTTAGATCCGACACATTGTTCACCGAAACTGCCGATAGCTACCAATGGTTCAAAAATGGTGTTCCAGTAAACAACAACAATCTACCTTATTTGGTAGTAAGCAATCCGGCCGACAATAACGCAAGCATTCTTGTAGTACAAACAATTAATGGTTGCTCAGAATCTTCCACGCCAGTTACTGTTACTGGAATTTCATTGCCTGCCATGACTATAACAATCGATGGTGCACTTTCTGGAAATGCTTGTTTAGGTGATACCGTGGGACTTACTTTAAATTCTGGTCAAACGCAGAATATCACATGGTTTAGAAACGGTAACCCAATCGCAGGTCAAACAGGAACAAGCATTAATATAGTGCAAGCAGGTAATTATTCTGCAACTGGCGCGATTGCTGCATGCCCATCCAATACTCAGTTTTCTACTGATGTGCCTTTAACTTTCACTAACGCTCCGGTTCCATTGATTTTCGAAAATGAGGCTGCCGGAACGCTTAGTACATCAGCATCGGGCCAATCATATCTTTGGACGGTTAACGGAGCCCCAATCGATACCACAACAGCCGTTATTTTTCCTCCAAGTGCAGGTCAATATACTGTAACTGTTCAGTATGCAGCGGGTTGTTTCAGGAGTTCTGCACCATACGAATTTCAAGGGTTTCCAATCATTTGCGACCATGATCCAATTGTTAATGGCGATTTGTTGATTTGTCCAAATGGTGAAACCACTTTGTCCACTGCACAAGCCGATGCTTATCAATGGTTTGTTAATGGTATCGCCGTTGCCGGCGGAAATGAAAGCACTTTCGTGGTATCGAGCATTGAGGCTGGCAGTAATATTTCGGTTGGTGTAACTTTGAATGGTTGCACAGAAGTATCGCCTGAAGTTACTCCATTGATTTATTTTTTCGCTCCGGTGAGCCTATTTGCAAATGGAAATCCTGAAGCTGTGTGCGCTGGCGATTCTATCGAATTGGTACTCGATGCCATTGGAGCATCTGTTTCGTGGCTCCAGAATGGGATTGAACAAACCGATTTGCAAGGGAACACAGTTTTTGTTAATACTTCAGGCAATTATTCCGCAACTGTTGTAAATGCTTTTTGCCCGTTGTTATCGCAAACAACCAACGAGATTTTGGTGACGACTGTTTCGAATCCAATTCCTGAAATTTCTCTGCAAGGAAGCAGTATTGTATGTTCAACTGCAGCTGCATCTTACGAATGGTCACTCAATGGAAATTTGGTTCCTGGCTTAAACTCGGCTACCATTTTGGCTCAACCAGGCATTTGGACAGTTACAGCTACTTACAGCAATGGTTGTTCGGCATCATCAGCACCATTAGACGGCAGCTCGATTGGCTTTGAATTGGTTTCTGATGGTTTGATGTTGATGGGCCCTAATCCATGTCAGGATCAAGTTCATCTTCGCGCCCGTTCAGGGTTGTTGCGTGTTTTTGGGAGTGATGGGAAATTGGTATTTCAGGAAAACATCCCGAACGGTATAATTTGCTTAAACACCAAAAATTGGACAGCAGGCTTGTACTTTTTCTCTTGGGAAAACCAAGCTGAAAGAGGTTCATTTCTCCTTGTGAAACAATAAAACAAGCATGCATGGTTTTCTGATGAATAACCATAATTAGTTGAAGATTTATCTCACAACGACAGCTCTCTGCAAGTTGTAAACAGTTGTCATAGTTTAAGTTGGATTGGGTACTTTTGGATCTCCGGTTATCAATGTTCAACTTAAAATTATGGCAGAACACAACGATACAGGAAGAAAAGGCGAGGACTTAGCCGCCGAATATCTACAGCAGAAAGGCATACAAATTCTTGAACGAAACTGGAAAAACCGTTTTGAAGAAATTGATATTGTAGCGCTGGACCAAGAATTACTCGTAATCATTGAAGTGAAAACCCGCAGCAGTTTGGCGTTTGGGAAGCCAGAGGAAAGCGTTGGATTAAGAAAACAACGCTTACTCGTGAATGCTGCCGAGGCTTATATCCAAAAAAATAATTCGGAGCGAGAAACAAGATTCGACATCGTTTCCGTCCTCCTGAACGGATCAACAGCAAACATTCAGCATATCAAGCACGCATTCAGTCCGTTCGACTAACACCTTCAATAGGGCAAAGTTTGAACAAAAGCCGTACTTTTGCCCTCTCATTTAAAGTTTATGTCAGAAGAAGAAGGCGCAAAGCCGCGCAGAACAAGATCAACCGACAACAAAGAAGAAAAAGGAGCCGGTAGATCTGATGGTTCGAAATCAGGTGAGAAATCGCAAAAGCATTTCAGTTTTGGTGCACCTCGCGAAGAGAGTGGTTCTGAGCGCAAGCCCTTCAGAAAAGACAACGACGGATTTGAGAAGCCTGCAAGACGCACTCCTCGTAAAGATGGCGAAGGCTTTGGCTCGAAACCAGATTTCAAATCCGACCGTCCAGCTTACAAAAAAGAAGGTGGACGATTCTCAGACGAAAAACCAGCTCGTCGCGGTCCACGCAAGGATGGCGAAGGCTTTGGCTCGAAACCAGATTTCAAATCCGACCGTCCAGCTTATAAAAAAGAAGGCGGGCGATTCTCCGACGAAAAACCAGCCCGTCGCGGTCCACGCAAGGATGGCGAAGGCTTTGGCTCGAAACCAGATTTCAAATCCGACCGTCCAGCTTACAAAAAAGAAGGTGGACGATTCTCAGATGAAAAACCAGTTCGTCGCGGTCCACGC
>CANHIS010000039.1 GCA_947460255.1 Bacteroidota bacterium | reverse complement strand
CTCTGGATAGTTGACCATATTTAGGATTTCAACAATCTTGGTGAAGAAAAATATTTTGCATAATTCAATAATTTTCAATTGGGAATAACCCAACTATCCTCTTAAAAAAACATTCAGGATGTTGGTTCAACATAAACGCTGGATAGTTGACCTAATTTAAGATTTCAACAATCTTGGTGAAGAAAAATATTTTGCATAATTCAATAATTTTCAATTGGGAATAACCCAACTATCCCCTTCCCGGGAGAAAACTAAGCCTAAAAATCCAAAGAAGAACTAATTTAACCGGATATAAACGTTTATAACCGTTTCAACAGGGTCGATGATTTCACAAAAAACAGATAATTATCAATTCGTGAATACTTTAGCTATGAATAAGCAAAACAACATCCTGTATCTAAACATTCGAAAAGCCACAAACATTTTATTGTGAATGCATTTTTTTTGCAAACAGACAAATTGAAAAGCACTGCAAAACAGATTTCCAAAAGAACAAAATTTGAACAGGTGAATTTTAATGTGTAATCCTCACCAAAAAACCGAAATTTGCAATATGTATTCTCAGAATCGTACGATCCTTTTTTTTGATGGAAATTGCAATTTGTGCAACGGTGCAGTGCGGTTCGTGTTGAATAACGAAAAAAGCAGCACAGTTTATTTTGCGCCACTTCAAGGGGAAACATCTAAAACCAACCTTCCTGCTGCCCTACCCGACTCGTTGGTACTTCTAGAAAACGGTAAAATAATTATTGAATCCTCAGCGGCATTGAAATTGATTCCATATTTAAAATGGTATTTTCAATGGCTTCGGATTTTATGGATGTTTCCTAAGTTCATTCGTGATTGGGTTTATCGTTTCATTGCGAAAAACAGAATTCGTTGGTTTGGGAAATCACAATACTGCGCAGTGATGCAACCAAAATGGAAGGATAGATTTTTACCATAATCCAATTCCATTATTTGAAATTTAAACAAAATTCACATATTTCCAGGAGCCAATATCGTTGTCGAGTTTGAAGATAATTGAATTTTAGTTTACACTACAATCTAATTCACAATCAGCTTTTTAGTGAATGATTTACCATTGAAAAGCACCGTGCAGAAGTAAATTCCTGAAGTAAGTGATTGAATATTGATTGTTTCGCAATTGCTGAGTCCATTTGAATGATTGGCCAGCAAAATCCGGCCTGTTAAATCAGAAATTAAATAGGACTCGAATGGGAATTGGGTCTTTAAGTTTACTTCTCCTTTTGTAGGATTCGGAAAAAGATTCCAATCTGTAGGAATTAAATATTCAAAACCCGTGATATTTACCTCCAAATTGGTAGTACTTGTTCCACATTGATTGGTAACATTAAGATCTATTGAATATTGCGGACTAGTTATTTCAAGTGAATAGACTTCCTGATCGGAAACAACTTCGCCATTTACTACCCATTCAAAGGAACTTCCAGGTGTACCATTTGCGGTTAATGCGAGCAATCCATTCTGTATTTCGTAAACAATTTCTGCAGATGGTATTTCTTCCACACGAACACTATCAAGAATTGCTGCCAATGGGAAATTATTGACAGTTGTTCTAAATTTAACCCAAGAATTTGCAGGAACAGCTGGTAAATTGATAATTACGGGTGTATTTGAATTTAAAACAATATTTTGGGATAAAATCGGAGTATTAGGATTACTCAGGTAACCAACCACTGTTGCAGCAGCATTGTTAAGGTTATTGCTTACAGAATAATTAATTTCCACTTGGTTGGCAGGCAAGCAAATAACATCACTTTGAAATGCCACCGAAACACTCGAAACATTGTTGTATGTAGCAAATCGACCTGAACTCAAATTATAGAAAGATCCACTTCCAGTTGTATGAAGTGCTTTAGCACGAACCATATAAACCGATTGACCTTGTAGCGGATTAAGATCTAAAAATGAAAGTTGATTAACTTGTGTTTCTCCGATCAACTCAAAAGGCTGATCGTCGCTTTGGGCACGGAACACCAAGTATTTTGCTTGAGCATCTCCGTTGCTGGCCCATGATATTGAAACAGATCCAGGCTGCACACCCAACACTGCTGAAGGATTTACTGGAGGACTCTCAAAGTCTAAACGTAATGTGGGATCACCCATCAAAGCTATGTGCACACGACGGTAATAATTATCGGCATTAGGATTAGGTAAATTGTGGTGAATGGTATTAAAATTCCATTGATGCTCAACGATGGTTTGTCCGATGGTCCGATCGAAGCCGAACATATGAAAATAAGCAGATGGATTTCCTGCCCAAATTTGTGTCAAAGCCGTACCTGGACTTCCAATAAACATCCGCATTAAGTTGCATGGATTGTCCCAATCACCGAAAAATGCTCCGAAAGACCAATTAAAAACCGAATTTATTCCAGACATTTGATTGATTTGGCCTGCGGTAAAAATATTATCGATGTTTGTATATCCAGATGTTCCTGAAATGTAGGATGTTAAATAAGAATGCGATTGTAGGCTGTCTCTCACATGTAAAAAGTATGCGTAATTCGGAAACAAGTCGTTGGTTAATGCAGAAAAATTATTGTCCCCAATTTTAGAATAAAGTTCTATAAAGCCATCCGTTGAAGCATTGTTTCCATAATAAAACTCCATGTTATCACACATAAAAGCATTACCACTGTGGCTTACCTGATCATTTCTAAATGCATGATTCTTTTGAAGGTAGCGTTTAGTAAGCTCTGCTTCAGTTTTTCCAACAAAACAAGGTAATCTTGAAAAATCCGCTCTTCCAACTGCAATTTCTGGCTTTGATGTAATCAGGTTCTGATCAAATTTCCCATCTCCTGGAACATTGTCATTCTCGGGTCTAGCAGGTACTGTCGTATTGACGGTTTCATCGGTGTAGATACCATCCAAATCTCCATAATACACATCTGCAGGCCAAGCACCGCGGTGTGTAGGCTGATCATCACTCATCATGAAGCCTGAATATGGGACTGGCACATGACCAATGATGTACAAATAATTATTACTGCCTTCTAAGGATGGATAAATGTTTTGGATCATCCCTTTTACAATGGGAGGTGTAGAACTCTCGCTAACATCCATCATGTAAACCAGATATCCATCAGCAACAAGATCCTTTCGCATGGTTTCCAATTCTGCGACTATACTTGGTTTAAGTTCTGATGAAACCAACAAAATAACATTTCCTCTATTTATTGTTTCCGAAACCTCACAACCCGCTAAAACATAGCCTGAAAACGATCCTATATTTTCGAATGTCCTTGTAATTCTGTATTCATACGTCTGACCAGGAAGGTGATCGCTGGCTACAAATTGATTCATTAGTATTGGCGAACCTTGAAACATTGGCTGCGGACTTCCCCAATAATTCGGACTAATCGGCTGCCCCCATGAAGTATCGTTGGGTGTTTTACGATAAATATCATGGGCTACATAATGTTCTTGAGTGTAAATCACCTTAACACCCTGATTTCCTAAACATTCGGCACGTGGCCTAAGTATGTAGTAGTTGGGTATACACTGGCTGTATAGAAAGCTACCTAAAAAGGCAAAAAACACAAACAGAATTGTTCTTAGTCTTACATTTCTCATAGCGCATAGAGTTTATGCCTATAAACCTAATGAATAATTTGATATAGATTACATTATTGCCAATTCCCCTAAAACTTCTACAACTGAACAAATTTTCTTGATAAATATCAAGTTATTCCTTAAAAAAACAAAAGGAAAACATAGATAATTGAATCAAAGTTTTGTTAAATCGAATAGATTTGGACAATGAAAAATCAGGCAATAGTTTTAAACATTATACATATTCCAGCTAAAAATCTCCATTGATTGAATATGAGCATTGTAATACTCGTTTGCGAACTGAGTTATGTATACTCCATGAGAATTATACACCCAAAAAGCATTGGTTAAATTCATCCGATTTTATTTGTTACTTGACTGGAAGCTCTTCAATAGAAAGCTTGTAAAAACAGGATTTAATCTCACCATATTTTGGTTGATCGTTCCGATTTTCCTTTTTTTGATTTCAAAACATCTAATTGAAAGAGGAACGAATTCTGCTTGGATTTTGATTTTTCTGTTTGCCGCAATCTTTCAAGTATCAAACGCTAAACTGCACCGCGATTTTCTGATCACCAACATCGGCCTGCAAAAAATAAGAGCGATTAGAATTCTGAGAAACTTATTACTTGCAATTCCTTTGCTAATGATGTTGATCATCTCTGGAAAGTATCAACAGTCGCTTGCATTGACAATTATAGCCATATCAGCCGCTTTTTTAAAAGTTCCACAAACGAACGCTAGGCGAATCCCAACACCATATAGAAAATACCCATTTGAGTTTATTACAGGCTTTCGACGGTTCTTTTGGATTTGGTTGATTTTACCACCTTCAATTTGGCTGGGCAGCGCTTACAACAATTACTCGATTGCATTATTTGCGCTTTCGATTGTTATGCTTGTTCAAATTCAATTTTACAATGTCCAAGAACCTTTGTGGTATGTTTGGAACGAATCAAAAACACCTTCCGAATTTCTGTTTCATAAATTTAAAATTGGAACAATCTGCTCAACAATTGCCAATACAATTCCTGCTTTTTTTGTTGGTGCTATCTTACCAGAATCTATTTGGATGGTAGCTTCCATGGTTATGCTTGCGCTTGTAATGACGATCTTTACAATACTGAGTAAATATGCTTGGATCCCCAATCAGATTTCAACTTTACAAGGGATTCTTTTTGCTAGCAACTTGTTTTTCCCTCCTTTGCTGCTGTTTACCATCCCTTATCTATACAAAAAGGCAGAAAATAACCTTAAGAATTACCTCGTATGATTCAAGTTTCGGAATTGAGCAAATCGTTTGGTGCAAAGCAAGTGCTTCAAGATATTTCATTTGAATTGCAACCAGGTAAAATTTATGGATTGGTTGGTGAAAACGGCGCAGGAAAAACTACGCTCTTTCGTTGCATGTCGGGATTAGAAAGCTTTACAGGAACTATTCAATCTAATTTTGAGCAACCTATAAAATATGTTACAGGTTATCTGCCTGCGGAATTGTACTTTCTACCTTTCATAACTGGCGAAGAACACCTCGAATTGCTGATCAAAGCAAGAGGAAAAAACACTGAAACCACCAAAACGCATAACATATTTAATCTCCCGCTACAACAATTTGCATCTGAATACTCCACAGGGATGCAGAAAAAACTGGCATTAACTGGCATTCTATTACAAGAAAATCAATTGTTCATTCTCGATGAACCATTCAATGGTGTTGATATTCAAAGTAACCAGCTCATAGTTGAACTTCTGTTATTGCTCAAAGAAAAAGGAAAAACCATTATTCTTTCCTCGCATATTTTCTCAACGCTCAACGAAGTTTGCGATGTACTGTTCCATCTTCGCGATGGTAAATTCGTGCAAACTGCCCAACGGGAAAACTTCAGTCAAATAGAACGAGATATTCTTCAACACGATATTCGAGACAGAATACATGGGTTAGACTGGAAATAAAAAAGCCTGCAGATTCGAAAATGCTGCAGGCTATAAAAGGTAATGAATAATTAGTCGGCGATGTTCGCTACCAAATAATCACGGTTCATTCTTGCAATATTTTCCAAAGAAATTTCTTTCGGACATTCCACCTCGCAAGCACCCGTGTTTGTGCAATTCCCGAAACCTTCAGCGTCCATGATTTCAACCATTTTCTTCACTCGAATGTGACGTTCTGGTTGACCTTGAGGAAGAAGGGCCAATTGGGAAACCTTAGCAGATACAAACAACATTGCTGATGCGTTTTTGCAGGTAGCCACACAAGCACCGCAGCCAATACATGCAGCAGCATCAAAAGCCTTATCAGCATCTTGTTTCGGAATTGGAACTGAATTCGCATCAACAGCGTTTCCAGTATTCACAGACACGAATCCACCCGCTTGAATCACTCGGTCGAAGGCTGAACGATCTACCATTAAATCCTTGATGATTGGAAAAGCTGTTGCTCTCCAAGGTTCAACTACAATGGTATCGCCATCTTTGAAATGACGCATATGAAGCTGACACGTTGTTGTGCCTGTCATAGGGCCATGTGCACGACCATTGATGTACATAGAACACATACCGCAAATCCCTTCGCGACAATCATGGTCGAATGCTACTGGCTCATCCTGCTTACGAACGAGATCATCGTTCAAAATATCAAACATTTCGAGGAACGACATGTCCTCAGAAACATCATTTAATTGGTATGTTTTGAATTCACCGGGCGTCTTGCCATTTTGCTGACGCCAAACTTTAAGCGTGATTTTCATGATTTAAATAGGTTGTGGTGGTGAATGTTATTTGTATGAGCGTTGAACAAGTTTCACATTTTCGAAAATCAATTCCTCTTTGTGAAGGACCGATTGCTCATTTTCGCCTTTATATTCCCAAGCTGAAACATAAGCGTAGTTGTTATCGTCGCGCAATGCTTCACCATCTTCAGTTTGATATTCTTCACGGAAGTGACCTCCACAGCTTTCGTTTCTGCTGTATGCGTCGTCTATCATCAATTCGCCCAACTCAATAAAGTCGGCTACGCGGAGCGCTTTTTCCAATTCAGGATTCATGCCATCTGCCTTGCCAGGAACGCGTACGTTTTTCCAGAAATCAGCTCTAATCTCTTGAACCATTTTCTTTGCTTTCTGCAAACCTTCTGCGCTGCGAGACATTCCACAATATTCCCAAATCACTTTTCCAAGTTGCTTGTGGAAATGATCAACTGGTTGCGTGCCATTGATCGACATCATTCGACTAATCTTTTCTTTTACTTCTCTTTCTGCCTTCTCAAACTCTGGATGATCGGTTGGAATTGCTTTAGTTTGGATGTCTTTACTCAAGAATTCTCCAATGGTGATCGGCAACACGAAGTATCCGTCAGCCAATCCTTGCATCAATGCAGAAGCTCCCAAGCGGTTTGCACCGTGATCGGAGAAGTTACACTCTCCAGTTGCATATAAACCTGGAATTGTGGTCATTAAGTTATAATCCACCCACAAACCACCCATCGTATAATGTACCGCTGGATAAATCCTCATTGGCATTGTGTACGGGTCTTCTCCTGTAATCTTTTCGTAAATCTCAAACAAGTTACCGTAACGGGCTTCGATTACTTTCTTTCCTAAACGATTGATCGAATCGCTAAAATCTAAGTAAACAGCCATTTTTGAGGTTCCTACACCGTATCCAGCGTCGCATCTTTCTTTCGCTGCGCGGGATGCGATATCTCGTGGCACCAAATTCCCGAATGCTGGATAGCGACGTTCTAGGTAATAATCGCGCTCTTCTTCAGGAATGTCGACAGCTTTGCGGGTATCGTTTTGCTTTTTGGGAACCCAAATTCTTCCATCATTTCGCAGTGACTCCGACATCAATGTAAGCTTGGATTGGTGATCACCAGAAACAGGAATACAGGTTGGATGGATTTGCGTAAAGCAAGGATTTCCAAAAAGCGCACCTTTTTTATGTGCTTTCCAGATGGAGGTTACGTTACTTCCCATCGCATTTGTTGAAAGGAAAAACACGTTTCCATATCCGCCAGTGGCCAAAACAACAGCATGACCAAAATGACGTTCGATTTCTCCCGTCACCAAATTACGTGCAATGATACCGCGGGCTTTCCCATCAATAATTACCACATCGAGCATTTCGTGACGCGAAAACATGTCAACTTGCTTGCGACCAATCTGACGGCTCAAGGCCGAATAGGCTCCCAATAGAAGCTGCTGTCCGGTTTGCCCACGAGCATAAAATGTTCTTGATACTTGTACACCTCCGAAAGAACGGTTGTCGAGCAATCCACCATATTCACGAGCAAAAGGAACACCTTGTGCTACGCACTGATCGATAATTGCAGTACTTACCTCCGCCAAGCGGTGAACATTGGCTTCACGACTACGGTAATCGCCGCCTTTAATGGTATCATAAAACAAACGATGAACACTATCGCCGTCGTTTGAATAGTTCTTTGCAGCATTAATCCCGCCTTGCGCGGCAATACTGTGGGCACGACGAGGACTATCTTGGAAGCAGAAAGCTTTCACTTTGTAGCCCATTTCGCCAAGCGTTGCAGCAGCAGCAGCTCCGGCTAGCCCCGTTCCTACAACGATTACTTCGATGTGTCTTTTGTTGGCAGGATTTACCAACGGAATGGTGGCTTTGTATTTTGTCCACTTATCAGCGATAGCTCCTTCAGGTATTTTTGCGTCCAGTTTCATGTTCGTGATGGATTATAGGGACTTGATGTAAAAGAAAATTGGCATGGCTGCGAAAAGCGCAGGAATGAGGATTCCAAAAAGAAATGTACCAACCGATTTAATTGTTGGAGTGTAACGGTGGTGATTCAAGCCGATCGACTGGAAGCCACTTTGAAAACCGTGGTAAAGGTGGAATGCCAGAGCAAACATGCTGATAACGTAAAGAGCAGAATACCAAGCTTGCTCAAAAGCTTCAACCACAACCACATACATATCTTTATACTGAATCGGATCGCCATCGTAGCTAATTACTGGCATGTTTCCGAATTTCATTTCGAACCAAAATGTTCTCATGTGAACAATCAGAAACACCAAGATTAGTGTTCCTAGAATTCCCATGTTGCGAGACGACCAAGTAGAAGATTTAGATTGATCGACTTTTGCATAACCCTGCGGACGAGCTTTACGGTTTTGCATCGTGAGATACAAACCATCAAAAACGTGTAATAATATGAATGCGTAATTCACATACGCCACAATTTTAATGAGTGGATTGTGGGTCATGAAATAGGAGTAAACGTTAAACGCCTGACCTCCATCTCCTGCAAATAATTGTAGGTTTCCGATGAGATGCACAATAAGAAAGGTGCACAAGAAAAGGCCCGAAAGTGCCATTAGGTACTTGCGTCCTAGCGAGGATCTGAATAAGCCTGTCGAAACAGTTGACATATGTTTTAATGAATTTGTGAGGTGTGCAAATGTAGCCACCGATGGGGTTCTCTGCAAATCTCGTTGTAACAGAATCATCACAAGGTTATAAACACACAAACAGCCATCTGGTTCATAAAAAACAGAGCGGAAATACAAGCATTTTAGGCAATACCAATAATTCAAACCATTGGGTTTTCAAGGCTTTGTTGAGCATGAAAACTATTTAGAATCAGTATAAATTACTTTGAACAGAAACCCAAATAGCTCAACAATGCATAAACCACCACAAAAACCAAATTGAATCTTTCACGCAATGAATGAGATGTATTTGTTCTTATGTACGCAAGCAGGTATAAAAATCTTCACCTCATGTTCGAAAGACGAAGAAGAAACAACTGAAGTTCCAACGGCAGCAGTTCCGGCCAATCCGATACCTACTCCAAGTTCTGCGGATGGAGCCCTTGTGGCCATTCAAACTGCAAATTACATCACCGCGCCCTTTGTGGGAGAAATATACCAACCTGTAGGCGTTGGCGTTGCTATACTTGGTGACCTAACTAGCGGAACGTATATCGACTGTGGTTCAGTTACTGCAAACAGTATTGGGCTCACTAAGCAAACCAATTCAAGTTATGTTTATGTTCCTTCGGTTACATCTGCTCAAGGAATCGATTTCGGCGATGATGTTTCATGGGTTGTTTCTGGAAACTCAGCCACATCGGTGCCTGCATTTAACCACAGGCCTTCGAATAAAATGCATTCTAGACCAAAATAAAGAGACTCTACAAGTATCACAAGAAAATCAGCATTTACACTTTCATCTGAAATTGAAATAACCGGTGCAGATTCGATTATCTGTAATGCAGTTAGTCCGAACAATACAATTACGAAAACTGTTGGAGGTTCAATCGAATCTGTAACTTTTACTGCTGCCGAAATGGGCACATTGAGTGCTGGTAATGGCTATGTTCAAATTGTACCATACAGCCTTTCATCTCAGCAATTTAGCGGAAAAACATATTATTTTATTAACGAATCTGTTTGCACGAATAGCGTTACATTCAATTAATTAAAATGAATTAATCGACCTTCAATCTAATTGAAGCTCAATTAAAAATTGATTTTACAAATCAAATTGGTCACCTGAATAATTCGGCCAATTTTTGATTGTAGTCAAACATAGCTATCCACGGGCAATTAGCGCTACCTTCGGCCAATGAATGCACTCTTTCACCACCGCGCGAAAATCATCGAAACATACGATGGTTCGCTTCCTTTGGCGCTCTTTTTAAAACAATACTTCAGGCAATTTCCAGTTTTGGGAAGCCGCGATAGACGTATTCTTTCGGCAGTTGCATATGCTCACTACCGAGCTGGAAAAGCATTTGAAGACATCTCCGACGAAAAAAAACAAATTGCTGCAGAACTCATTCTAAGCGAACAAGATGGTGTAGAATACCACAGAATGCTGGAAGGTTTTACGCCTTCGGAAGCAAGTGCAACACTTAAATTACGCTTGGCGCACCTCACCAAATTGGGAATTGAAGCCCAAATCGATAAGATTCTTCCCGAAAAAATTAAACTTTCAAAAGGAATCAAGCAGTCGGATTGGCTCGAGCGCTTATTGGGCAGAACGGCTGTATTTATCAAAGCGGAAAAGGGATTCGAAAAAGACATTCAAAAACGATTAGAAAAGGCTGAAATTCCTTTCGAAGCTGGCAGTACTGGAGATTTCAAGCTGAAACAGGGAGTGAATCTAGAAGCTGTTTTAGAACCTAAGTCTTACCGAGTTCAAGATTGGGCTTCACAACAAATTGCGCAATATCTTCCTGCCGAAAATCCTTTATTTATTTGGGATGTTTGTGCTGGTGCTGGTGGAAAATCGCTCATTTTAAGTGAGCATTATCCAAAGGCAAAACTGCTCGTTTCGGATGTTCGCCCATCTATTCTAAAAAACTTAGAAGAACGATTCAAGTTGCACCGTCGCAATCTTCCACAAATGATGGAAATCGATCTCACGCAGTTGCCCGAAGATATAGATCCATTGCAAGATCAAAAGGCCAATTTGATTGTATGTGATGTTCCATGCTCAGGCTCAGGAACCTGGGGAAGAACGCCCGAACAAGCCTATTTTTTCGATCCTGAAACACTTAAAGCATTCAGCGAAAAACAGAAAGCTATTACACTGCGCGCAGCCGATTTTCTTGCAGATGATGGAACAATAATCTACATCACTTGCTCAGTTTTTAGTACCGAAAACGAGGAAAATGTAAAATCAATTTGCAAAACAGGCAATTTCGCTGTATTAGAGCAACAGATTATAAATGGCTTCGAAAACCAGGCCGATTGCTTGTTTGTAGCTGTGCTGAAAAGAACTAAATGATGCGTTTACGATTGCTATTTGTTTTAACGCTTTGCCTTTTTCAAACGGTAAACGCTCAGCAAAACTGCAAAGAATTATTGCTCGATTCTTTATATAATTCTTCAGATTTAGAAGGAACTTTGCTCATTTTTGACGCGAAAAAGAAGACGAAATATTGCTACAACTCATCCAATTTAAATTCTCGTTACTCGCCAGCTTCAACCTTTAAGATTTTCAATTCTCTGATCGCTTTCGAATTAGGCATCGTGAAAGATTCCTCTACTGTGATTTTGTGGGACAAGAAAATCAGACAACCTGAATATTGGAACCAAAATCTTAGCATGAAAAGGGCTTTCCGTTTTTCGGCCGTTTGGGCTTATCAAGATTTGGCCCGGCAAGCGGGACATTCCAACATCTCAAAATGGTTGAGCAGTTGTAATTATGGAAATCAGAACTGCCAGGGTGAAATTGACCAATTTTGGCTCAACGATTCTTTGAAAATTTCGGTTGAAGAACAGCTGGATTTCCTAATCAAACTCAAGGAAGATAGACTTCCTTTTTCTACAGAAGCCACCCAGAAAACCAGAGAAATTCTGTTCGATGAAACCACTTCCATCGGAAACATTTATGGAAAAACAGGTTGGGCAGGAAATTCCACGCGTGATCTTGGTTGGTACGTTGGCTGGGTTGAAAAAGGCGACCAGCTTTTTTATTTTGTTCATCAAGTTATTACAGCGCAACTAGAAAACAAGAATTTTGCCGCAGCACGAAAGTCGATTCCGTTGCATGTTTTGAAAACGCTAGTACAGTAAAAACTAGAGCTTATCCTCAAACAAAGTAACAATATCCTCCTGCACCAAATGATGTGTTAATATTCCAAGTTCCTTGGCCGATTGAATATGTTGTATTGAATCGTCGATGAACAACGTGTGCAACGGGTCTAATCCGGCATCTTGCAGTACAAATTCGAAAATTCTTGCGTCTGGTTTCCTTAAACCAACTTCATACGATAAATATAATTGTTCGAAAAATGGCTCCAAGGATGGCAATTGAAATTCACTCAATAAATAATTATTAAACGATTCAATGTGCAGGTCATTGGTGTTCGACAAAAGAAAAATACGGTGATTTTCGGCAGCCTTTTCAATTGTAAACAGCCGTTGTTCAGGCAAATCTAGCAAGATTGAATTCCACGCTTCCACTATTTGTTCCTTGGTGGTTTCTGGACGAACGAATCCTTTAATAGCCTCGATAAATTCTTCAGAGCTGATACGACCAGTTTCATAATCGTCTAATAAACTGCTTTGTGCAGCTTGAGAAAAATGATTTGAAAAATCTTCGATGCCTAGTTTCCGAAAGGCTTTCACAGGCAATTGATAATCAATGTTCAATATCACACCACCTAGGTCGAAAATGATGGCGTCAATCGGTTGTCCGTCGTAAATCATACTGCAAAGTAAATAGGAAGTTGAATCATTTTGCAAATCAGATTGGTCCTGCTATATTTGCGCCCCCGGACATGTAGCTCAGGGGTTAGAGCATCGGACTCATAATCCGCTGGTCGCTGGTTCGATTCCAGCCCTGTCCACCTAAAGTCATCCTGATTAATTTCGGGATGACTTTTTTGTTTAACGCAAGTAAATGAGCAAGATAGCCAATTGAGGAAGTAGTCCAGCCCCGAATCCAGCACCTACTTGTGCGGGTGTATGTGCATTGAGAATTAGGCGAGAACTGCCTACAATTCCAGCAGCTAAGAACAAGCCAGCCAGCATCCATCGAACATCAATAGGCCAAACAATGGCGCACAACAAAAGCGATCCGCATAAACCACCGATACCAGTCATGTGCATCGAAATCTTCCAATACTTACTCACAATCAAGGTAAGGAGAAGCGAAAAAATACCTGAAAGCAAAAACAGATAATACAATGAAGGAAGGGGCACGCGAGACAAAAAATAATAATTCGCTGCATGAAATATTACTGTCACGAGCAATGGATAGCGTCTATCTTCACGATTTTCTAATTCTACCGTTTTCACAATGCCTAATTTCAGCATCAACAAAATCATGATTACAGGAAGTAAAAACGTAAAGAGTGAATTACAAATAATCACATACCATTTCACTGCATCGGGCATTAGCCGAAAAGCATAAAAAGGTAGCGTTAAAAAAATTGCCGTGCCGTAAAGTGGCATCAGAAGAGGTTGTAGAACCCAAGAGAAAAAATTTGCCGCTGCTCGCATCGTTTGCAAAGGTAGCAGAAGCTGCATCCGAAACGCTTTGGAATTAGATGATTATTAAAATCGAGATCAAAAAAACAATCGAAATAATCCCAGCGCAGTAAGCAATAATTTCATCGCCTTTATATAACAAAGCCACTAGGCTTAAGAATAACAATGCAATCGGAAAGGCTCCATAAGCATTGTAAACGGGTGGACTAGCGTGATGAGAAAACGCAGTTCCTTTCCGAGAATTTGTTCCTGAAACCTGCTTAACAAACCGAAACAATGGTGTGCAACAAACTTCTATTTGAGCACCTTCAGCCGCATCTTCGTACATCACAGGTGTAGCATCAAAAGAGGAGGATGTTGTTACGATTTGAAACTTGTAAATCGTACCACCGAATCGATCATCTTCTTTATCGAACAATTTTTGCTGAATCTTATCAGTGCTGCAGCCCAAGGGCAAAACAAAATCGATGAGCAAAGCAGCCGACAGTAATGCACAAAGTAACGCTACCACCTTTATAGTGCGCACAAATGGAAGTTCAATACTTTCGTCATCATCGCGTTGCTTGTACATAGTTTACAGCGAATTGATTTACAGCCAATAACGAGCAGTGCTTATCACTTATTATCAAAGATAGGTAGAAACCTATTCCATCAACCAAGTATGAAATGAAGTAGGTCGATATGGTCAAATTTAAACAATGAACCTACAACAGCCATTCTTGATCGTTCAACAGAACCATTGTTTTTGCTGGATTTCCGATTTTAAAAAATTCAAGAAGATATTTTACCGTGAATTTTACCGGGGTGTAACACCCATGTCGCGATTGAAGGGAAAAATTGACTTCTAATTCAGCATCTGATTAAAAACTTACATGTCTTTGGGGCCCCAAAATGCCAGAAATTACTTTTTTAATTTGATTGATTCGATCAATATCCATGCTCTAAACACCCCGTCAATACTCAATTCCACCTTGCAAAAACCAATCTACCTGCATAGAGCAATGTTTTTGATAAAGGGAACGTCACATCTTACCTGAGTAAGGGGTAACACCTAGCGAAGTGGTTCAGGTAGTCTGGATGGGCCAATTTTGTTCCCGAAATAGTTTTTCACAAACCACATGAAAAAAATCTACCAAATTCATGTGTTCTTGATCGGGATACTCATTCTCACGGTAGGGCTGTCGAGTTCACAAGCGGCAGCCTTTACGTGGAATGGAAATGTATCATCAGCCTGGAACACAAGCGCCAACTGGACACCCGCAGGGATACCAGGTTTAGGAGATGATGTAACAATTAACGCCAGCGGAGGAGGATTTAATCCTGCGTGGGACGAGCTGCCCGGCATCCGTAACATAACGATGTCGGCGAGAACCCTTGACCTCAATGGTTTTGCATTACAAATTTCAGGAACTGCAGTATTTAGCGGTGGTGTTGTTTCGAATGGCTCAATTGTAATTGCGAGCGCTTCAGCAACTTTCTCAGGAACCACATTCAATGTTCCAATCTCCTACACAGGAGCAAGAGCATTGTTCAATGGAGGCATTTTCAATAACACAGTTACTGTAGTAAAAAATGGAGGTGGAAATGATGCTTGTAATGGAAACTGCACCTTCAATGGAGCACTTAACATCACAAACACCGACGATAGTCAGTATCGTTTTGCCAACCTTTCAGCTGATGTATACAATGGAGTTGTTACCTATACAAACACTGGCGCAGGCGGGATCTATCCAGCATTTACAGCTACTGGAAATGCGTACAACGAAAACATCGTTGTGAATTGCAGTGGCGCAGGCGGAATTCGATTTGGACAAAACAACGGAACTTCCTCCCAATTAAGTGGAAAACTCATTTCAATTGGTACCTCAGGATTTAGTTCGGGCTTGTTAGTTCTGCGCTACTTCACACAAAATGGTAACGCGGCACATACGCTCACTGGAACTGGCAATGCATTTTTCCAAACTGAAATAGGTACAACCATTAACTGGAACCTTACTGTTGCTTTTCCCAATGTGCAGATTGCGGGAACCACTTTCACGAGCGATCTCACTGTGAATAAATCATCCAACACCCAAAATACTTGGAATGGTGGAAATACTTTCCAAGGAACTACCCGCATTAACAACAACGGCAACAACAACTTGTTGATGGGAAATTTGAATCCCGATATTTTTAACGGACCACTGTACCTTGATAACAACGCCACTGGAAACTTCACCATTTCGCTGTGCCGTGGGGCTGCAGGAAATCAAATCAACCATGATTTATACTTAAACAACTCTGCTACAGGTGGAATCTTCTTTGGTTTCAGCGGTGGAATTACCACCATGCAATCTGGTAGAACTATCAATTTTTTCAACGATGGTTTTACCAATGGAACTTTAACTTTTTCAAGGTTTACAAAGCTTGGAACAGATGCAACTACTTTCACACAAAACTCTGGAAATGCCGCTTTGACAATCGCTAACAGCAGCGTTTTCAATGGAAATGTGACCATCTCTTTTCCTAGACTCAGTCTCAACGGTTGTAATTTTGAAGGCACTTTTGACTACACGAAAATTGGAACAAGTGCAGCAACAAGCACTGGAGGAAACATCTTCAATGGCCCTACAAGCTTTACTAATACAACAACAGGAACCATCACATTGGGTGATGTGAACTCGGATGTATTCAACAATACACTAACGATTTCAAACAGTGGCAACTCCGTATTCAATATTGCTCGTACAGGCCTTGCAAATCAATTCAATGGCAACATAACCATCAATTCAACAGGAAGCAGCCAAGGCGTTCGATTTGGACAAAACAACGGACGTTCAGTATTGGCTTCAGGTGCTGTGCTCGACTTTGCAACTGCAAGTTCTGGAACCAATGTGCTAAGAGGTTTTACACAAACCAGCGCCGAAACAATGAATTACACTTTTACTGGAAATTCAATCTTGCAGTTTGAAATTAACACAGTCTTGAACGGAGCACTAACTATTAACGCACCAAATGTGATTTTCAACGGTGGTGTATTTAACAATAATGTTATTGTAAACCGCAATGGAACAACAGGAAGCACTTCGAATGGTTCTACAACATTTAATGGCGATTTTACATTAAATGCTAGCGGAAATGGCTCCATCACTTATGCCAATACTTTAGCTGATGTTTACAACGGAAATGTTACCATCAACAACACCCAAACCTCTGGTGCAGTAAGTTTATGTAGAACTGGTGCTGGAAATCTGATTAATGGCAACCTCATACTTACTTGCACCTCAACTGGTGGAATTGGATTCGGAAGCAATGGAGGAATTACAACAATGGCTGATGGACGAACCATTACATTGGGCCCTGCTGGATATACTAATGGTGCACTAAACTTCAGAGGTTTTGTAAAACAAGGAAACACAGGCATCTCTTTGTCACAAACAACTGGAAATGCCACAATAAGCTTCCTTCCAGGGTCTGACATTTCTGGAAATGTAAGCATTAACTTCCCTCGTTTTATACTTCAACAAACCCGTTTCCGTGGCAATGTTTCTATAACCAAAAACTTAACGGGCAACGATTCGAGTCCAGGTGGTTGCACTTTCGATGGTACGCTATCTGTGACTAATCCAACGGATGGTCAAATCGTATTTTCTAACGCGCAGCCTGATATTTACGGAGGCAATATCACTATCAACAACTCAGGAAATACCATTTTCTACCTTGCTCACAATGGCAGTGGAACACAATTCAATGGAAACCTTATAGTGAATTCGAGCGGAACCAGCCAAGGTATTCGACTTGGACAAAGCACTGGTACCGCAACAATGGGCACTGGAAACTCTATCCAAATTGGTGGAACGGGCTTCAGTTCTGGAAATTTATTCATCCGTAACTTCACACAAACAGGAGCAACCCCACAAACGTTTGCTTTAACAGGCGCAACTTCCCAGGTTTACCTGCAAACAGGAAACATTTTCAATGGAGAAGTAACTGTAACGGCACCGCAAGTATTTCTCAATGGTAGTCGTTACAACAGCAACTTAACTGTTACTTGCAACTCTACAGCAGCATTCAATTGCAATGGTGGAAACACTTTCATGGGTACAACTAGGTTAGTCCACAATGGTACCAACAACTGGGTAATGGCCAATACCTCTGCCGATATTTTTCAAGGTACTGTTATCGCCACCACTACCAATACAAATGGCATCATTTATCTTGCTCAAACCGCCGCTGGAACTCAGTTCAATGGAAACATCGAAGTGAATTCCACTGGTACTGGTGGCGGAACACGAATTGGTAACGGAAACGGAACCTCTTCAATTCGCGATGGTGCAGAAATTTATGTTGGGGCAGCTGGCTTCTCGTCTGGAACTTTACGTATTCGTAGATTAACCCAAATTGGAACTGAAAGTCAAGAAATCAACCTCACAGGCACAGCACAATTATTTCTTGAAACAGCCAATGTTTTCAATGCAGCAGTAAACTTCTCTGCACCAATTGTGTTTTTGAATGGTAGTACATTTAACAATGTAACCAGAATCACTCAAAACGGTGCAACTGCAACGTATTCAAACGGAGGCAATACCTTCAATGGCCAAACCTTCCTTACGCTTTCCGGAAACAACCTTTGGGTTATGGGTAACGCAACGGCGGATGTTTTTAACAATGACCTCACTTTGTGGAATAGTGGCAACAATGTACTCTACCTCGGTCATAATGGAGCGGGTCACCAAATCAACGCTATGGTTTACCTCAATTCTACTGGAATTTCGCAAGGAATTCAATTCGGTCAAGGTTCTGGAAGTATTGCCCTTGGCGCTTCAAGTGGATTCGAAATCGGTGGCAATGGTTTCACTTCAGGATCTGTAAGGTTAAGAAGGGTAACGCAAAACGCATCAGCCGTGCTTGCGATTTCAAATACAGCTGCCAATACTGCTTTCTTCCTCCAATCTGGAAACGTTTTCAATGGAACGGTGAATGTAAATTTCAATCAAGTGTATTTAAATGGTTCAACGTTCAATAACACAGCATTAATTACTCAAAACGGAACAATTACAATAACCAGCGATGGAGGCAACACATTCAATGGCACAACCATAATTTCTGCCACTGGAACTGGTGAATTCCGCTTAGCGAATCTCACTGCCGACGATTACAATGGCAATGTTACCTTCAGAAATACAAGTGCAAACCGCCTTTATCCAGCCTATTCAACCACAGTTCGTTTTTCAGGAAACGTTTCTACAGTTGGAACAACTGGTGTATTGAGCATGAGTCCAGGAACAGGAAACGGTAGAGCCTTATTCGATGGTACAGGCGAACAGACTTTGTCTGCTGATGTTGCCACCCCCCCAACCATCCGCAATCTCACCATCAACAAAACTGGAGGTTCACTTACAATAGGTCGACCATTGACCATTTCGAACAACCTTACTTTAACTGCTGGTAACATCGTATCGTCTGCAACCAACTTGTTGATTTTAAACGACAACATCACTGTCACTGGCGTTTCTTCATCGTCATTTGTTGCTGGTCCTGTTAGAAAAATCGGAAACGATGCATTTACTTTCCCTGTGGGGAAAAGCGGGGTTTACCGTCCAATTTCAATCTCTGCACCAGGAAATGTTGCTCACCACTTCACAGCTGAATACAATGCAAGTGGCTCCGAAGCTATTTACTCGCATGCCTCTAAAGAAGGAACAATAGACCATCTAAGCACTGCTGAATATTGGATTTTAGACAGAACCAACGGAACATCAAACGTGAGCGTAACATTAAGTTGGGCAAGTGCTTCAGGTGGTGTAGACAACCTTAGCACATTGCGCGTATGCAGATGGGATGGCAGTATGTGGCGCGACCATGGAAACGGCGGAACCACTGGAAACACCGCTTCAGGAACTATCGTTTCTTCGTCGCCTATCAACAGCTTCAGCCCTTTCACATTAGGCTCTTCGAATCCACAAAATCCGCTTCCAGTTGAACTGTTAACTTTCACTGCAACAGCTGCTTCTAACAATGTAGATATCAATTGGTCAACTGCCAGCGAAACCAATAACCACTTCTTTACAGTTGAACGAAGCAAAGATCTGCAAACCTTCGAAACCGTTGCTCGTATAGATGGCGCAGGAAACGCAAATCACACCCTCTACTACTCTACCAAGGATGAAAATCCTTACCAAGGAGTTTCATACTACCGTTTGGTACAAAACGACTTCGATGGCAAACAAACCATCTATGGTCCACTCGTAGTAAATTACATGGGAAATACTGATTTGACCATCTATCCGAATCCTTTCGAAAATCAGCTCACCATTGGAACGTCTGAGTTTGTTAATGGCGAACAAATCGAAATTCGCCTCTTCGACCCGATCGGAAGAATCGTATTCCAAAAATCTGTTACAACCAGCGATGTAAACGAATCCCTCAACGAAATCCCCGATGGCCCAGCAGGTATCTATACCTTGCAAATCAACCAAGGAGATATTCAATTGAGCAAGAAAATCATTCGCAAATAAAGCATCCAAAAATCGTTGCAGAAACTGTCGTCATTCTTCGGAGTGGCGGCAGTTTCTTTTTTGCGCGCCCCTTCAGGTCACGTGCTCGTCTATAGTTTTACCTTACGCTTCACTTCAGGTAAAAGCTATTTGCCTCGCCCGTTCGCGCTGGGATTTCGGTATAATCTAGTACTTAGTCCTGAGTCAATAGTCCTAAGCACTAAAGACTAAGTACTCAAGACTATAGACTAAAGAAAAACAGCCCCTCTGCTCTTTCAACGCACTTTTATACCTTTACACGCCCAAATTCAGCATTCTGCATGGAAACCACTGTTTACCAGCCCAAACATAAAATCCGAATTGTAACTGCAGCTTCTCTTTTTGATGGACATGATGCTGCTATAAACATCATGCGCCGAATCATCCAAAGCTCTGGCGCCGAAGTGATCCACCTTGGCCACGACCGTTCTGTTGAAGAAGTCGTAAACTGTGCCATCCAAGAAGACGCACAAGCCATCGCAATGACTTCCTACCAAGGCGGTCACGTGGAATACTTCAAGTACATGTACGATTTGCTCAATGAAAAAGGCGCTGGTCATATCCGCATTTTAGGCGGCGGCGGTGGCACCATCTTGCCTTCAGAAATTGAAGAATTGCAGCAATACGGAATTTCACGCCTCTATCATCCCGACGACGGACGTAGCATGGGCCTCCAAGGTATGATCAACGACCTCATGTCGCGGTGTGATTTCGACACCGTTTCACAACTCAACGGAGAAGTAAACCACTTGGCCGAAAAAGATTGGAAATCCATTGCTCGACTTATCAGCATGGCTGAAAATCATCCTGAAGCTGTAGGTAGTTCATTCGATCACATCCACGAATTGGCTGCTCAAAGTAAATCACCAGTTTTGGGCATCACTGGCACAGGCGGATCAGGAAAAAGCTCATTGGTTGACGAATTGGTACGTCGTTTCCTCATCGATTTCCCAGAAAAACACATCGGTGTTATTTCTGTCGATCCTTCTAAACGTAAAACTGGCGGGGCATTGCTAGGTGATCGTATTCGTATGAACGCCATCCGCAATCCGCGTGTTTATATGCGCTCTTTGGCAACGCGTCAAAGCAATTTGGCTCTGAGTAAGCACGTGAAAGAAGCAGTTGCAGTGCTCAAAGCAGCAAACTACGATTTAATCATTCTTGAAACATCCGGAATCGGACAAAGCGACACCGAAATCCTCGACCACAGCGATGTGAGCTTGTACGTAATGACGCCAGAATACGGCGCCGCTACACAACTCGAGAAGATCGACATGCTCGATTTTGCAGACCTTATCGCACTTAATAAATTCGATAAGCGTGGAGCACTCGATGCCTTACGTGATGTGAAGAAACAATACCAACGAAACCACAATCTTTGGGAAACTCCACCCGAAGAAATGCCAGTTTTTGGAACCATCGCTTCCCAATTCAACGATCCAGGCATGAACAACCTGTATCGCAGCATCATGGATACTATTGTGGAACGCACGGGTGCCGACCTGAAATCGGGCTATGTGGTTACGCAAGAAATGAGCGAGAAGATTTATGTGATTCCACCAAATCGCACGCGTTACCTCAGCGAAATCACCGAAAACAATCGGAATTACAACAGCTGGGTTGAGAAACAAGCCGAAGTTGCAGAGAAATTATATGCGATAAATAAAACGATGGACACCATGAAGTCTACCGTGAACGCAGATATTTTAAAAGTGCTTCAGGCAGAATTCGATCGGGTGAAATTGGAACTCGATCCAAAAAATTGGTTGCTCATCGAACAATGGGAAGCCAAACGCCAAAGCTACAAGGATGAATTTTTCATCTTTAAAGTGCGTGACAAAGAACTCAAGATTGCAACGCATACTGTGAGTCTATCTCAAAGCCGCATTCCTAAAGTAGTTACGCCTTCGTACAAAAACTGGGGAAGCATCCTTCGTTGGTCGCTTACCGAAAATGTACCCGGCGAATTTCCATTTGCAGCAGGAATTTACCCGTTCAAACGCGAAGGAGAAGATCCAACACGGATGTTCGCTGGTGAAGGTGGACCAGAACGCACAAACCGTCGATTCCATTACGTGAGCAAAGGCATGCCAGCAGCGCGTTTATCAACGGCATTCGATTCGGTAACGCTTTACGGAAACGATCCAGATCTTCGTCCGGATATTTATGGAAAAATTGGAAATTCAGGTGTGAGCATTTGTTGTCTCGATGATGCAAAAAAACTCTATTCCGGTTTCGATTTATGTGCGCCAAGCACTTCGGTTTCGATGACCATCAACGGTCCGGCTCCGATGCTGTTAGGCTTCTTCATGAATGCCGCCATCGATCAGCAATGCGAGGTATATATCCGTCAAAATGGTTTGCTCGATGAAGTGAATGCCAAGATCGATGCAATTTTTGCTGCCAAAGGAATGAAACGTCCGGTGTATCAAGGCGAACTTCCAGAAGGCAACAACGGACTTGGTTTATTACTCCTCGGCGTTACGGGCGATCAGGTGCTTCCAGCCGATGTGTATGCTGGTATCAAAGCCAAAACGTTGAGCGTAGTTCGCGGAACTGTGCAAGCAGATATCTTGAAAGAAGATCAGGCGCAAAACACCTGTATTTTCAGTACCGAATTCGCGCTACGTATGATGGGCGATATTCAGCAGTATTTCATCAGCGAGAAAATCCGCAATTTCTATAGCGTTTCCATTTCAGGTTACCACATTGCAGAAGCGGGTGCGAATCCAATCACGCAATTGGCATTCACGCTTTCGAATGGTTTCACATTCGTGGAATATTACCTGAGTCGCGGGATGCACATCGATGATTTTGCACCGAATTTGAGCTTCTTCTTCAGCAACGGAATCGATCCTGAATATGCAGTTATTGGTCGTGTTGCTCGTCGTATTTGGGCAAAAGCCATGAAGCTGAAATACGGAGGAAACGAACGCAGTCAGATGTTGAAATACCACATCCAAACCTCGGGTCGTTCGCTTCACGCGCAGGAAATCGATTTCAATGATATTCGTACAACGCTTCAAGCTTTGTATGCCATCTATGACAACTGTAACTCACTGCACACCAATGCATACGACGAAGCGATTACGACTCCAACAGAAGAGTCGGTGCGTCGTGCCATGGCGATTCAGCTCATCATCAACAAAGAGCTTGGTTTAACGAAAAACGAAAACCCAATACAAGGTTCGTTCATTATTGAAGAATTAACCGATTTGGTGGAAGAAGCGATCTACACCGAATTTGATCGAATTACCGAACGCGGAGGCGTATTGGGCGCGATGGAAACCATGTATCAGCGCAGTAAGATTCAGGAAGAATCGATGTTCTATGAAATGCAAAAGCATACTGGCGAATTCCCGATTATTGGTGTGAATACCTTCCTCAGTTCCAAAGGTTCTCCAACGGTATTACCGAAGGAAGTCATTCGTGCATCTGAAGAAGAAAAGCAGTATCAAATCGATATGCTCAACGACCTTCACACGCGCAACGCTAGCCGCATCGACGAACTTTTGCGCAAACTTCAAGAAGCAGCAGTGCTCAACAAAAACATCTTCGAACAATTGATGGAAGTGAGCAAATACGCATCACTCGGTCAAATTACCAGTTCGTTGTTCGAGGTAGGCGGACAGTATCGCAGGAATATGTAAGGTAGTTCGAGTGTAGTTTTTCAAACGATCGTTTGGTGCAGCAATCCCAGAAGCAAGCGAAAGTTCAGTTCATTTAAAAATCAATTCCAATGAAACAGACGCTTTTCGCCATCAGCATTTTCTTAGGATTCAGCGCATTTGCCCAACCATTTGCAATTGGTCATCGAACGTTGAGTTTGCTTGATGCGACTAGAAATCGGAACGTTACCGCCGAAGTGTATTATCCAGCAGTTTCATCAGGCGATAATGTTGAATTTGCCAATGGAAGCTTTCCGGTTTTCACATTGGCGCATGGTTTCCTGATTCCAGGCAATACTTACCAGAATTTTGCGGATGCATTGGTTCCAGAAGGTTTTGTGATTGTGTTGCCCACCACCGAAGGCGGCATTTTGCCCAACCATGATGCATTTGGAAAAGACATCGCTTTTCTAAACACTGCATTTCGAACCGGAGCGGTCAATTTCTTCACCCAATGGAACGGTCGATCAGCCATTGGCGGTCATTCGATGGGTGGAGGTGCTTCAGCTTTAGCAGCCACCCAAACCGATGCTGATGCTTACGTGGGAATTGCACCTGCGATCACCAATCCATCGCCAGTTCCGCAAGGAAGCCAAGTTCAAATTCCTGCCATCATTTTCTCAGGCTCCGCCGATGGAGTAACGCCACCGGAAACCAACCATCAACCCATTTACGATTCGTTCAATAGCACTTGCAAAACATTTGTAAGTATCACCTCAGGAACGCACTGTTTTTACATTCCATCCAGTTTGTGCGACATCGGCGAAGTTGGAGCAGGCGGCGATATCACGCGAGAAATCCAGCAAGACATCACCTTCGATTTCTTGAAGCCTTTTCTCCATGTATTTTTATTGGATGATACCGCGCAATGGCAGGCATTTCAAGAGGCATTGCCCTCAGATGACCGCATCACTTACCAACAAAATTGTAATTTGAGTTTTACCTCTATCGAATCGCCAACAGTTTCGAGTGTACAAGTATTTCCGCAACCCTGTAGCAACGAATTTCGCTTGAGATTTTCATCGCCGCAAAAATGCCAGTCGCTTACCCTCTACTCTATCGATGGTCGCAAAATGAGCCACGCCATTTCCTTCACGCAAAACGCAAATGAAGTGATTGTGTCGTTGCAGACTGATGTAGCTTCAGGTGTCTTCATCCTTTTAGTCGAAACCGACCAAGGATTGCTGCAAACACGCATTTTAAAGGCCGATTAATCCGTCTGATTTTCGGAGATATTCCAGAAAAGATATAGGATTTGTGCGTACCTCCAAGGGAGTCGGGCTTTTGCTGTTTACCCCAATGGGGCAAGTCCTCGCTTCGCTGCTGGCTTTCCGCGTCAATCCCTCACGCGAGGCACATCGATATAGTAAAATCCTCTTCAGGATAATGGGATAAACCAAAAAGGCCTTCTCATTTAAAAACCAGAACTATTTTCAATTTTTAACTCAAAATCAATCCTTCACGCAACGAATAGAAAAGCCTACATGCAACACTTCGATATCGCGTGTGAGGTCTTCGCTGGAATTGACCAATTTTCGACACCAAGCATTGCCTGCAAATTCCGTTGAACTCCACCAGTAACCGGCAAAGCCTGAGGCTAAGAAAAAACCCTGTTCAAACCTGTATCCTGCGGGCAAAGCCGAAAAACCACTTTCATTATTCGCTCCTACATTGGGATCAGCCCACCCATTTATAGATTTCAATTTGCCGGAAGCTGAAGTGGGCCAAGTCCCTAAAGTAACTGACTCGTATTCAGGATCAAGGAAGGTGATCAACACATTCCATTCCTCGTCGCTGGGCACGTGCCATCCTGTTGGGCATACATTACGAGGATCGGAAGTTGTGTGCCAATTGTAAAGCTTACCAAGCGATGCATCATTGCTCGTTTGGTTGTTTACAGAACACGAGGCTCCAGTATTCAATACATCCCATGTGGCACTGTTCACGACATTGGGAATTAAATCGCCATTGGTATATGAGGATGTGCGCAGATTTTCGGCCATCCACCACTGATTTCCAATCAGGATGGTAGGATACATATGGCCATCTATATCAGTAACAGATCCAAACAACTCAACACAAGTTTGAATTTCGCCAACATCCAATCCCGAAGTCCCCACCTGAATGGTTTCCAATTCACTGGCTTTTGTGGAGTCGGGAATGGAGGTGTCGAAACCTGTGATTTCATAGCTGCCGGTGGCACACACCTGAATGGAAAAAGCACCATTCTGAGTTAGAAATACCTGATTGTTTAATTGTACGTAACCAGAAACTACCGGCTGGTTTTCGCAATTGACAAGCGTTCCCGATACCTGAAAAAAGCCATTCAATTCGGCCGTGAAATTTTCGGAAATATTACTCTCTTCACTGATGATGCTTTCTGAGTTGGCCAATGCCCAATCGTTAGTAGTACTGCAAATCAAGTTGATTCGGAGTGTAAGCGTTTCATTCTTGGGGATTCTACCGCTAAATGCGCCACTTGAATTGGTGTAGGTGATTGCGCCGCCTAAGCTGGGAGAAATTAGCTCAATTTGGGCATTCGAAACAGGATCAGCACCTACGGAGATAACATTTCCAATCAATTCATTGAAGGTGCCCGGTATATCCAAATTCCACCATGAAAAATGACTCGATTGTCCAATATATTGCGTTCCTGACTTTTGTGCTTCACCTTCGTGTTTCCAGTACCCAAGGGTTTCGTCAAAACTCCACCAATCGATAGTAGCTGGGGCTTCAGCTTGCAGGGAAGCAGGGATGTTAAATGTCAAAGTAGCAGGTACACCTGTTGCCAATTGTAATTCGTTCATGTTCGCATCGCGCAATTCCACGCTGGCCATGCCAAAAGAGCGAAGTAGTTGGAGCGAATCGTTCATGCCACCCAACAATTCGCCCGGCATTTGGTCGAACATCGTGGTTGAAGTGGGGTCCAAAGCTGCGGCATATACACGCACGATTCCTGTGTAAGGCTGACCGTTTAAGGTAACCGCATTGGCCGGGAAGTTCAGTTGCAAAAGTCCGGAGGTAACCGTGCCGCCTGAAGCAGCGCTGAATGTGCCAGACTGCGTCATCGGCAAGAGTTGCACATTCACCCGATTGCTTCCCGTTTCTAAAGGCAAAAAGCTGCGCGATCCCTGATGGAAACCCGGTTTCGTGATGGTGATGTAGCCGAGCTTGTCGTACACCAAAATGTTGTTGAGGAAAAACACACCGTTTGGATCCGTGCGGGTTTCTTCGCCGCCGTAAGGAGAACGCACAATCGCATTCATTTCGGGCGCACCAGTCGGACCACTTATTACACCCATTACTGATGCGTATCGAAGATTACCCAATTGCGCTGGATCTACCGCTTCACCATCACTATGTGTTATGCTGTCGATTTGCGAAAGAGGGATTTCGCTCACATAGCCGTTGAGTTGACGCACCTGCAACACTTGCGCACCGTTTACTTCGGCAGTTTCTACCTTGTCGATGAGGTGCGTTGGTATGCGCAACACGGGTTGGTTGTGGCGGTGGATGTTTTTGAGGGTTTGGGCGTCGATCCGAAGACCGAAAACCATCAATAAAAATCCGAGAAATAGTATGTGTTTTTTCATGCGATTTTCAATTTAGATTCAATTAAAAAATTACATCATAAAATCGATTTAATCTTTTAAGCAACGAATTGATAAACCAAAAGATTTATTAACGCTTTCCACTGAAGCCCCTGTCCAATCATAAAACAATCCCAATACTCGAGCTGTTGTAGTAGAATATTCCGTGTTACTCCATAAATATCCATTAGAATTTAAGTTAAAATCACCAACTCCACCCGAGGATGATCTTCTACCTCCACCTATACCGGAAAAACCGCTTTGATTTGTTGCACCGCTATTTGGCAAGTTCCAAGAAGTGACTAATTTTAGTTTACCGCCCGTATTGGAGCTTCCAACAGTATTTCTCAATTGATTAAATTCAGAAAGACTAGGGATATGCCATCCGACTGGACAAATATTCAAAGTATCTGAAACCACATACCAATTATATAATTTTCCATAAAAGGAATCATAAGAGACACTATTATTATAATTACACCATGCAGAAGATTGAAGCCCAAACCACTCTGTGTAGTCAGATACATTTTGAACCTCAACTCCATTTGAAAACCTGCTAGTTCTCAAATTCTCAGACATCCATAATTGACTACCAATTAATATTGTTTTGTAAAAATTCCCTTCAATATCGACTAAAAGGCCATTGTAACTTAAGCATGCTTGGATACTGCCTAAATCAGCCCCAACTGCTGTTATATTAATTGTATCCGGAATGCTAGATTTAATTGAATCAATCATTGAAGCATCAATTCCTTGAATAACATATGTTCCTGACTGACATAAAAACATATTAAATAGACCATTATTTGTAATGTATATTTGATTTTCGATTTTTAAATATCCATTGTCAATTAAATTATTTAAGCAATCAACTACAGCGCCGGAAATAGGATAAAGTCCACCTAATTCAGTCGAAAACGAAGAGTTAATTGGCGTAGATTCACTTATGATATTATCCGAATAAACTAAGTCCCAATTATTCGTGCTATTGCATTTTAAATAAATACTTAATTCGAGCAGTTGGTTTTTCGGAACTCGACCACTAAACACCCCTTCTGCATTGGTATAGGTTATGCCTGTGCCTAAGTTG
>CANHIS010000038.1 GCA_947460255.1 Bacteroidota bacterium | reverse complement strand
TTCAAGTACTTACTTTGTACCAATTGCATGTTGAATCCCGAGAAAAGACGGTCGTCAACCTGCGCAAAATCCGATGCTCGAACACGCGTTGTTACTGCGTTTACCTGAAGTTCCTTTACGAATTTCTTGAACACCAAAGCAAAGCCCAACGAAGCACCTTGTTGGCGGCGAGAATTGTCGTTGTCGTAGAAATGCTCGTAGTTGATCACATCGGTTTGCTGACGGAAAATGGCAGGCTGCTGACTGATCACTTCTTGGTCGTAATTCCAGAAGGTGTAGCGAGTCATTCTGTAATTGAAATCTCCAAGTTGGTACTTGAAAATTCCACCGATCACACCTTTGATGTAAAGCTGTCGCACATCGAATGTAACACCAGATCCCCAGAATCCGCCGTAATCGTTACGAACGCGGACCATGCCGAGGATTTCGGTGTTTTTGTTCGGACGAATATTCACGCCTAAATCCACCATCACATGACCGCTGTTGAGCTTTGGTGCAGTAACGGTATCTGGCGTTTGATCGTCTTGTGTGAGTTTGTCGCCGTAGTAAAGTCCACGCGCCGCTCCAGTAAAGGAGATCTTTTTGTCGTCTTGTGCCTGCAAGGTTTGGAACAATCCGGCCGCGAGCAACAGCGCTATAGTTTTTGTAGTAATTCGCATCAGAAAAAGGCCTTTAGTTCGACGGTTAATTCCCGTCCGTTAAATTGATCGAGCTCAAAACTTTTGTCTTCGAAACTGTACCAGCGATGCCTGAAATACAGTCGGGTGTTTTTTCCTAAATCGATATCCATCCCTGCACCAATCCCTCGTCCTGTTTGGTTTCGTGGGCGGAAGGTTTCGTTGTTGATATCGGTGAGATAGTTGCCCAAGGTGCGCTCATATCCGAAGTAAGTGTTAATCAAAACACCCGGACGAATTGCCCAATAAGCTTCCACTTCAGAAACATATTGACGCACATAAGCATCCTCGTTAAACACTGTGATGGGCGACCAAGCTCGGGAAGCACTATTGGCTTGAAGCATCGAAAAGACAAACAACTCCTTTCCGAAGAGCTTGCCCTTGTATTTGATCTGCGCTTCCATCATGTTGAAATGCTTTTCGTTCACGACCACGCCCGAGCTGTCGTCGCTCAAATTCACTGCTTGATACACATCTCGATAAATGGAATTGTAACGTTGGTATGGTCCAACACCTTGCGGGAAAGTCCAGCGCCAGAACCGAGATCGTGTAACACTATTCACCGGATTGGTGTAGGTAATTGTTGCAGCAGCTGGGGTAAGTTCGGCAGCAAAGCCCATTCCTCCACTAAAAGAGAAGTGCTTGGTCGATTTCTGCAAATTCAAGTTGAGCCCTTGGCGGTTGTTGGTCATTTGGCCTAAACGCACCATCGAGCTACCTGTTGGGATCAAGATCGCCGAGCTGCCAATGCTCCCTGCGGGGATGTTGTTCACTCGGTATTCTGCAACAGAAGTGTTCCAATAAATGGCATTGTTGTTTACTACCTTCGGACTGATTCTGTAGTAGTGTAATTCCAATTGTGGCCATTTGCTTTTGAGCGGAGTGGATAGCTTGAACTGCATTTGTTCGCCCCAGCCGGCATTGTGGTCTGGGCTGTAATATGTGCCTCCTCCAACTTCACCTTTGAAGGCAAATCCTCTGTGTTCAAGGTTGAATTCTGTGGTGATGACATTGAATCCGAAGAAATCATTTGAAAGGCTATCGGTTGCTGCATTGGAGTTAATGCTGTTGATGCTCACGAAGTTTTTCGATCCGAAGCTCTTCTTGATTTTTCCACCGTATGAATAGTTCGGGTAAGGATCGAAACCTCCGTTGAGCTCTGTTTTTCCGGTCATCAGAAGGAAGGAAATCCGGCCTGGCATTTCAGCTCCTTGGAGCACCAATCCGAAGAAAGCTCTGTTTCCCCAGCGGGTATCTTGATCGATGGAGCCTTGTTGGAAGTACTGATCATAACGCGACGAAAGCGCCAAGCCCGTTGGGTCCCACGGATTTCGCTCGTAAAGCATGAAGCGGTTGTATCCTCTGAAAGAGGCCATCGTCAAATCCGAAATCGACACCCACTGAATCCCGCCGGCATTTACGGATAGATTTCCATATTTAGTTTTGAATTTCCCGTTGAGGTTCAAGCCTAAATTGAGTCCTAAATTGCCACCCAAACGGGTTCCCAAAAGTGGATTTTGCACATCTGGACGGAGCGAATCTGGAATTTGTTTTCCGTAGGTTGTTCCAACAATCCCGTTCAGAAATTGGAACATCATGATGTCGAAACCCCAAGATGTTTTGTCGGACGGTTTGCCGCTCACATTGATCAGTAAGTTGGGCAATTGGCTATCGTCGCCGATGAAGATATTTCTGCCACGCGCCGTGTCGTTGATTACAGCATTGAGGAGATAAGGATCAATTTGGCGTTGGTAGGTTCCGTAGAAGCGATAGAAGCCAGATACCTGTAAGTTTTTTAAACCGCCGGGATCTTTCTTGGGCATCATGCCAATTTCGTTTCCGGGATATTTGTCTTGGTCTATTTCCAGCAATCGTATGTCATGGATTGGCTCAATTATATCTATTGGCTTTGAGACTTTAACAACTGTATCAGTCTGAGCTTGAGCCTCAAATGAGATCAAGAATATAAAAGCGACACAAACTAATTGGGTAAATAATTTAGTCATACGATTTTGGGATGAAGTAAAACTAAAGCTTTTTGTTAAAAATACAATAAGCAAGACTCCCTAATTTTTTACAGGGTCATCTTTTTGAACGACACCGCTTTAGCTGGAGCAGCATTTTTATCCCTCGGTACAACATAGAAAGGAACATTGGCATAGGCATAATGCCCTTTTCCGTCAGTGATGGTTAAGTAAACACGGTAAGCTCCTTCCTTTTGTGGAGCCCGGAGTTTGGCTTTTTCGCCTTTGTTTTTCAAAACAGATCCAGGAATCGGTTGAGGGGCATTTTCTGCATCTCCTCCAGAACGGATGTCGGTACTTTCGGGAATCACCTGCCAACTCACCTTCAACTTGTCGCCGTTTGGATCAGAAATACTTGCACTCACTTCGAATGTTTCTTCAGAAACAATGAGGATGTGATCGCCTTTTACTTGACCGTTCACCTTCACCGAATCTACATGAGGAGAAGTGTTTGATGGCGTTTTGCTGGTCCAGATTTTCTCTAACCTATCCAAGGCTTCGCACGACTCTCCTTTTTCTGAAAACAGACCGTACCAAGTGGAAGTGGTTTCTTGTTTTTGTCCCCAGAGGAAAACATACGAACCGATGCATTTTTCGGTGTCTCCAGTGATGAATTGGGTATAACGTTCTTCGTATGAATCGGCTTTTTCTGAGCTAGTCTGTTCCACAGGAGAGCCCCATTTTGTTTTCGCCACTTCCCAATGTCCGTTTGGCCCCCACTCTGAAATGATGTAAGCGCCCTTCCAGCCAGCATCACGGATACCTTGTTTCACTTTGCCAAGATCTCCGTAGGTGTTGATGCCATAGATGTCGATGTGTTTGGCTTTTTCGTTGATCAACCGCACTTCTTCCGGGTCCAATCCAGCTGTTACGGTGCAGGTTGGATGATTCGGATCTACTTCATGAATCATCTTGGCGATGTCGTTCACTGCATCCCAAACGGCAGTGTTCGAGTAAAATAAATCGACTTCATTGCCCACAGCCCAGATGAGTAGCGCAGGGTGGTCTTTCAATTCTTTTACAACACGCGTGAATCCTTCCAACTGAAGCTTCACTTTTTCTTTGTCGTTGTAGTCGAAGCCGTGTCGTTCGTGTTGCACCCAAAGTCCCATCATTACAGTAAGCCCCTTGGCATGTGCGGCATCGAGTACTTCTTTGGCATTGTCGGTGCTCCACGTTCGAATCGAATTTCCACCCATCGAAACCAGCTTGTCGAGTTCCGTACTTCCTCCCGCTCCGCGGATATAGTATGGTTCGTTATTTCGGTACAATTGCCATTCACCGTTGGCGCCCTGCTTCATTTCTACCTTCACCGCTTGCGCGAACGATTGCACATTTGCAACCAACACAAGCATCATAACCAATCGGATGATAGTATACATATATATGTGGCTTTAAAAGTCGAATGAAAATCCGTTTGCTTTCATCTCTTGAAATCTGTTTGCATCAAAAGTGTAAAGCAGCGATGGTCTGTGAGAGACATTCGTTTGTGCTTCGGCAAGCTTTCGGAGGAATTTGTATTTGACCACTTTCTTGCGGAAGTTTCCTTTGTCGAAGGCCTTTCCAAGGATGGTCTCAAATACTTCTTGAAATTGTGTCAAAGTAAATTTTTCAGGAAGCACTCTATGCCAAATGTCTTCTTGTAAAATTCTTGTCTTCAGCTCTTCGAGCGAAACATCTAAGATTTCTCTATGGTCGAATGCCAGTTGTGGAATGTCGTTCATTGAGTGCCACTGCGTCTGACTAGCCCAAGATGATGCGTGGGGAGCCAAATCGGCTGGCTCAACCAAAGCTAAATAGGCAATCGTAATTACTCGGCCTAATGGATGTCGATCTACCTTTCCAAAGGTCTTTACTTGTTTAATCGGAATATTGGTAAGCGTTGTTAGATCGTTCAGGATACGCGAAGCTGCTGTGTCAAGATCTTCATTCGGATAAACCAAGTCGCCTGGAAGCGCCCAATAATTCTCGTACGGTTCTGTGCCTCGTTGAATGAGGAGAATCTTTAGTTCACATTCATGATAACCAAAGATCACACAGTCGACCGAAAACGCCGACTTAAAAAATTCATCGATCGGAATGGAATACAAATCGTCCTGAAGAAGCCTTGGTTGATACGTTTTCATGTTGTAGCACTAACGTGATTGTAGCATCAAAACTAATAGATTATTGTCAAAGTTAATAAAAGCTTTTTGTATAATTTACAATTACTGTATATTAGCATCCTGTAACCCAAATTTCAAAATCAAAATCTTATGAGAAAACTTATACTTTCAGCAGCGGGGATACTGGTTTCCGTGCTGGGATTTGCTCAGCAAATGGACCTTCCGGTTACGTTTGATGTGGCAGGTGTTGATTACGGTGTGATTGGATTCGAAGGGGCTGAAGCATCTACCATTGAAGCTGATCCTACCGAACCTACGAATACTGTTGTAAAGGTGATTAAGTCTGCTGCTGCTCAACCATGGGCAGGAACAACCATCACGAATCCTGCAGGAGAAGGTTTGGCAACTCCAATTCCTTTTTCTGCAACAAACACACAAATGTCTTTACGTGTTTGGTCGCCAGATGCAGGAATTCAGGTGCGTTTGAAAGTGGAAGACTCAAACGATCCAACAAGATCAGTTGAGACCGAAGCTGCTGTAACTACTGCAGCCGGATGGGAAACCCTCACATTCAATTTCGCTAACCAAGCAAACGGAACAGCGCAATTGAACCTTGCCTACAGCTACAACAAAGCCTCAGTTTTCTTTAATTTCGGAACCAACGGTGCTACTGCTGGTGAGAAAACTTATTATTTCGATGACCTTCAGTTTGTTCAAGGTGGAGGTGCTACATCATATAATGTGACTTTCAGTGTAGACATGAACAATGTTCCTCCAGGATTTACAACACCAGAAGTAAACGGAACCTTCAACAATTGGTGTGGAGGTTGTGCGCCAATGGCGGATAGCGATAATGATGGTGTTTGGACTTTGACCGCTTCAATTCCAGTTGGGACACACGAATTTAAATTTGCATACGATTCTTGGGCTGGATCAGAAGACCTTACGCCAGGTACACCATGTGTTGTAACGAACAATGGTTTCACCAACCGTTCTTTGATTGTGTCGAATGCAAATGTTGTTCTTCCAACCGTATGTTGGGCATCTTGCGTAGCGTGTAATGTGGTCGTTCTTGACCAAATGGATCTTCCTGTAACTTTCGAGGAAGACAATATTGAATACGGTGTAATTGGTTTCGAAGGAGCACAAGCTTCAACAATCGAAGTTGACCCTACAGATGCAACTAACACTGTAGTTAAAGTAATTAAATCGGCAGCAGCTCAACCATGGGCTGGTACAACCATCACTGCGCCAGCAGAACTTGGTTTGGCAACTCCAATTCCATTTACAGCACCAAACACCACAATGACTTTACGCGTTTGGTCGCCAGATGCTGGAATTCCAGTACGTTTGAAAGTAGAAGATCACTCAGATCCGACCATTACTGTTGAAACCGAAGCCACTGTAACTACTGCCGCAGGTTGGGAAACACTCACATTTGATTTCGCTAATGAAGCAAATGGAACTGCTGCAATCAACTTCGCAAATACTTACGATAAGGCTTCTGTGTTCTTTAACTTCGGAACCAACGGCGCTACAGCTGGAGAAAAAACCTACTATTTCGACGACCTCGCAATGGGCGAATCAAGCGTAGAGCCTGATACTTTCAGCGTAACTTTCTTGGTCGACATGAACCAGGTTACGCAAAACTTCACCACCCCTGAAGTAAACGGAACTTTCAACAACTGGTGTGGCGGATGTGCGCCAATGAGCGATGCCAATGCAGATGGTGTTTGGGAGCTTACCATCGAGCTTCCTGCTGGAACTTACGAATATAAATTCGCTGCTGATTCTTGGGCAATTTCTGAACAATTGGCCGACGGTCAAAATTGTGTAGTGAACAACGGTGGTTTCGTGAATCGTGCCCTTGTTGTTTCTGGTGATGCAACACTTCCATTGGTTTGTTGGGCTAGCTGTTCTGCTTGTCCTTCAGATACAAGTGCTCCTTACGCGGTTCTTTTCCGCGTAGACATGAGCAATGTGACAGAAGCTTACACAACGCCTGAAGTAAACGGAACTTTCAACAATTGGTGCGGCGGATGTGCTCCAATGGCAGATCCTGATGACGATGGTGTTTGGGAACTTGTGATTGAACTTCCAGCTGGAACATTCGAATACAAATTCGCTGCAGATTCTTGGGGTATCCAAGAAGAACTTGCTCCAGGTGGATCTTGTGTACTTACAACTGGTCAGTTCACCAACCGTGTGATTACTGTTAATGGTGATGTAAATCTTCCTGAGGTATGTTGGGCTAGCTGTTCCGCTTGCGACAATCCAACCGGTCCATTCAACGTGACTTTCAAAGTGGACATGCGCGACGTTACTGCTGCTTACACAACGCCTGAAGTAAACGGAACATTTAACAACTGGTGTGGTGGATGTGCGCCAATGGCTGATCCTGATGGAGACGATATCTGGGAACTTGTTGTTTCTCTTCCTGCTGATACATTCGAATTCAAATTTGCTGCTGACAGCTGGGCAATCCAAGAAAACCTTACTTCTGGAAGCTCTTGTACTGTAACAACAGACAACTTCACCAATCGTCAATTGATCGTTACTGGAGAATCTGTTCTTCAAGCGGTTTGTTGGGGAAGCTGCGATCCGTGTATCGTAGGAATCAACGACCTTTCAGCACAAGAAGAATTGGTTCTTTTCCCGAACCCTGCAAACGAAGCGCTTACACTCAATTTAAGAGAAGCCGCAACCAGCAATGTGCTTGTAACCATCACAGATGCAACTGGTCGTACTATCCAATCGGAAGTATTTGCACCAGCAAAACAATTCACAATCACCACAAATACCCTTGCCGGAGGTTTATATTTTGTAAGGATCAATGCCGGAAACACAATCCTTACCCGACCTTTCATGGTCAACAATTAAGTTCAGTTAACATTCAGAGAGGCCTGCAATTAGCAGGCTTCTTTGTTTTTAACAAGTTCTGCAACACGGGTTGAATAATTTTCCGGTTGCCTATCATTTCTTTCTGCTTTTTAATGGATATTGTGACTGATGAAAAACAACAGAGCATTCGCCACCCTTATTTCAGTGTTCTTCTTCTGGGGCTTTGTAGCTGCCAGTAACGACATTCTGATTCCTGTTTTCAAGGAAAACCTTAATCTGGAACAATGGCAAAGTCAGATGATTTCGTTTGCCTTCTATGTTGCCTATACCGTTGGTTCTATCCTCTATTTCGGCTTGTCGAAAGCCTTTGGGGGCGATATCTTGAACCGGATCGGCTATAAGAACGGAATCGCCCTGGGTTTGGTGATTTCGGCTGTTGGAACCATCTTGTTCTATCCTGCAGCAGAATTGAGTTCTTTCCCTTTGATGATCACCGGATTGTTTATCGTTGGTCTAGGCTTTTCATTGCAGCAAACTGCCGCCAATCCGCTGGTGATTAGCATCGGAGATCCATCTCAAGGTTCTCAAAGATTAAGTATGGCAGGCGGAATCAACAACTTCGGAACCACCATCGGACCGCTCATTGTGAGCTTTGCCATCTTTGGTGCAGTTGCGGGTAGTGCCAAGGTAGATTCGTTGGATGCTGTTAAAATTCCATATTTAATCTTAGGTGCTGCATTTTTGATTGTTGCAATAATCTTTAAATTCTCCTCGCTTCCAAACAGAATAGATACCACTTCCGAAACTGAAGATCACTCAAATTCTGATGTAATTGATGATGCACTTTTAAACACAAAATCTCCCTCAATATCAATCGGTACGACTAAAAAATCAGCCATTGCTTTTCCGCAATTGTGGATGGGAATGATTGCAATATTCCTTTATGTAGGTGTTGAAGTTTCTACCGCGTCTAATCTACCTGAATTTATGCGTGTACATTTAGGAACAGCAACAGAAGATATTGCTCCGTATGTATCACTCTTTTGGGCGAGCTTAATGATTGGTCGTTGGACAGGTGCTGTAGGTGCGTTTAACATGAGCGATGGTTTCAAAGGCATTCTTAGATTCTTGATGCCATACATTGCCTTCGGGGTTTTCCTCGCGGCGAACCAAATCGCTAACCACGATACTTCTGGACTTTATCTGTACGCCTTTGTGATCGTAGTGTTAATCGCTGCTGATTACTTCAGTCAAGGCAACCCTGCACGTCAATTGTTGCTTTTCTCTGTGCTTGGCATCATTGCACTTGTTATCGGGATGCTTGCCGATGGAATGGTGAGTGTTTACGCCTTTATCAGCGTTGGTTTGTTTTGTTCCACCTTGTGGCCTTGCATCTTTACGCTCGCTATCGCTGGATTGGGTAAGCATACCAACCAAGGATCAGGGTTTTTGATTATGATGATCATGGGCGGTGGTTTCATCAGCTTGCTGCAAGGCATTGTTGCAGATGATGCCATTTTAGGGATTCAATATTCTTACATTGTTGGTGTGATGTGCTTTGCCTATCTAGCATTCTATGGATGGAAAGCATCTTCAATCTTGCGCAAACAAGGCATCACTTACGAAGTAAAGCAAGGAGGGCATTAAAACCTCTCCCTAACCCTCTCCACAAGAGAGGGAACTGCATTTTGGTAAAATGAACATTTCGTTTTAATTGAAAAACCCAATTTAATTTAAATGACCAATGTAGTCGAGATTTATCCCCTTTCTCCTGTGGAGAGAGGGGTAGGGAGAGAGGTAAATTGGAGAGGTAACTGCATTAATTTCAAACGGTGCATTACAGTTTAATCTAAGAAATACACCCTTACCCAACTGCTCATAATTTCCGAGATCTATCCCCTTTCTCCTGTGCAGAGAGGGATAGGGAGAGAGGTAAATTGGAGAGGGAACTGCATTAAGTTAAAATGAACATTTCGTTTTAATCGAAAACCCACTTTTATTTAAATGACCAATGTAGTCGAGATCTATCCCCTTTCTCCTGTGGAGAGAGGGGTAGGGAGAGAGGTAAATTGGAGCGGATTAAGGAAATTATCCTTCCACTCCGCTTGAATCCTGCGGCACTTCCGACTTATTGTCGTTAAAGAAGTGCTTCTAATAAATGATAAAAACACCTAAAGATTATTCAAGCACGTTGAGCCGTTTCTTCTAGAGTTTCAGTTCCTGTAGCATCTTCTACTACAAACGTGACTCAACCGAAAGTTTATTTAAAACTTTTCAATGTGTCAGTAACGATTGAACATGCTTAAGCTTAAGTTTTGGAAAATGTAAGTGTTGATGTTATCAATTTTCTTTGGCAAGTTGTTTATTTTAAAGCAACGATTTGAACAATGAAATTGCTTTGATGCATCCGAAAGGCACGACTGCTTTAGATGTAGTAGTTTACTTCGTAAGAATGTAAAACATGAATGGTTAATAAAGGGTAAGTAAAAACCTTATTAATCAATAATCCTAGGCAATAATATGCCAATGATTATTGTAATAATATTAATGCGGTTTCAACTCCTAAAATTTAGTTTGTTGGCTGCCTGAAAGTCTTGAATAAAAAATTAATCTTTTACGCATCTAATGCTAAGGCCTGAATTTTTATCCATATCAAAAAAAGTAACCCATCTGGTATCATAACCAATATATATACTGCGCGCTATAAGTGTATCAATGTTGGAAACAGTCCAAATGGAGGCCTGATAATATTCGCCAGAGAAAAAAATTTCTTCATAAGCTTTCGCTCCAGCGGCCAATGCAGAAAATCCGGTTAAGTTACTTCCCCCAAGATTTGGTTGTGCCCATGAAGGATAAGCTGGTGGTACCTCGATCGTTTTCATTTTACCTCCTGCTGTAAGGTATCCCCCAGCATTATTAATAAGAATCAGATATTCTTCATATGTTGGCACATGCCAATCTGTTGGACAAACATTTTGGCTTGTTGCAACTGTAAACCAGTTATAATATTTACCATACACAGTATCAAGATCGGGATTATGATTATAGAAGACCCAGCCTGGCGTTATTGACGTTTCCCATCCGCTGGTAACATTCGGGATTAAAGTCCCATCCGAATAACGAGTAGTGCGTAAATTTTCTGACATCCACCATTGGTTTCCAATTAAAACCGTTGAATAAACATGGTTGTCGATATCTGTAACAGTGCCCGTTTGAAGTGTATCGCCATTACAAAGTACAATGTCGCCTAAATCCGTATTATTTTGTGTAATGTTAATATTCAACGTGTCGCCGAATTCAAGAATCGGCTCGGGTTTAACTGTAATAATATTCGCGTTATTTCCGCAGATACGTGCAGTAAAATTTCCCTGATCAGTAAAAAATGTTAAACCATTAATTTCTAGGAACCCGCTAACTAAAGGTTGATTATCGCAATCAGAAATTGTTCCTGTAATTGTATTTATTTGGGGCGGAATTGGAATTATTATCTCTGCCAGCAATGTGTTCGTTGTATATGGTCCTGTTGTGCCGGAATACAGAGAAAAATGGGGGTCAGACCCACAATGGAAACTAATGTTCAGATCGAGTAATACGTCTGTGGGCAAATATGCAGAGAACAGCCCCGCCGAAGTAGTGATATCATATCCCCCTGGGAATGTATTCACTCCAAATAATACGGATGATTCAGCAACAGGAAGCCCATTCTGATCTTTAACTACACCTTCGATGTAAATTACATCGTAATCAATTGACCAGCTCCAGAACGAAAAATGAGAGAGTTCTGCGACATAGGTATTTGCATTCTTTACAGCTTGTCCTTCGTATTTCCAGTAACCCGCGTCTTCATCGAATGCCCAGATCGGAATTGTCAAAGGCGCTGAAGAAATGCTGCCTTCTGGTATCGGATAAACTACTGTTGCGGGGAGGCCTTCCGCAAGCTGAAGCGCATTTCCGTTGCTACTGAATAAGGATATTGCCATCATCCCTACAGGACTTAGAACTCTATGCAAACTGTTTCTCGATCCGGTGAGATTACCTGGCATTTCAGTCGCAAATTCTTCGGATGAGGGATTTAAGTTATGCAAAGAAACCAGAACCTCACCAGTGTAAGGTGTTCCATTAGAAAACACGATGCTGTTTGGCTGAAAATTAACATCGACACCTGCAAGATTCAACTGTGCACCAGTTACTGCGTTGAAACTTGTAAGCGTATTTATTGGCAAAAGTCGGATTTCGACAATGTTGCCGTCCGATTTTGGAACAAACGATCGGCACGCAGGGAAGTAACCGTTTTTTGTGGCGTTAATAACTCCATAATTTTCAAAGACTGGTGCGTCTGGAAAAACAAAAACACCCAAACTGTTTGTAAATCTCACTGAATCACCGATGTTAAGTTCCACACCCATGGCAGGCTCTCCATTTTCATCAAAGACCTTCCCCATTACGCGCGACATTGTTTGATCTCCCCAGTTTAGAGGATAGTCTTCACCTTGTGTGGAGAGATGCATTTCCACAGTTCCATCTTGAAAAACAATAGCAACTACTAAATTATCGTCTGAAGGCTCAGGAAAATTAAGTAGGTGGTCGCCAGGCTGAATCACACTTGTATAAATGCCATTAAAATTAAGCACTCCTGAATTATTGGAAGAAACAAAACTCCATGGCAAATTAATTAATGAAAAATCCTCGGAAATAAAGCCATTTGCCGCAGTATCAACAGCTAAAATCAAGGAATTAATCCCAATATACGGCGGACAATTTAATTCTTCAATTACAGGACGCACCCATTTCCCGGAAAGTGCTATTGTTGCTGGAAGCGTAGAACCTGTTTGTCCTGGAATATTTAGCCAGTTTAAACTATCAGAACTTACCTGCCATTGTGTATTGCCGCGGGCATTTTCTAAATTTAAATTGACCGTATCTCCAACAATAAATAGAACTTTATGTTGTGAATAAGAGGAGATGCCAATTAACAAAAAAAATAAAAATGTAAACAGCTTTCTTAATATCATAATACGATTATTTATTTCTGAATGATCACGCTTTTGGAAAGTACTTTTTCTTTACTTTTTACAGTAATTAGATAGTTGCCGTTTGCAATATCTGAAACATCGAACAATTGATCCTGAACATAATTATTCCATTGGGAGGAGCGGACAACTTGTCCAGCGGAATTTAAAAGGGTAATAGTAGCATCTGAAAGATCTGACAAATCATTTCGGCTAAGTCGGATTACCCCTGCTGAAGGGTTCGGATATAGAATAATGATATTATCGGCAGGGTCAGAGAAACTGGTAAACAGAATACTTACACTATCTGTCGCGCTGCATCCACGTTCATCAATTACGTTAACTGAATAAGTTATAGCCGCTGTCCCTGACCATAATGGGTTAGATACATCAGCCTGATTAAGTCCAGATTCAGGAAGCCATTGGTACTGGTAAGGAGGAATCCCTCCCACCGCTGTTGGTTCTCCACCAAGCTGAGTTGAGGTGGCTGATAAAACATTTTCTCCTGCGTCCGCTAAAAGCAAAGTAGGTAAACCAGAGGATATATCAACGTTTATTTTTCTTTGCGCATCTGATTTGATTTGAAAAGCGACGATAAAAAACAAAGAGATAATTATTGATTTCATATTTAAATAATTGTAGACAATTCTACAAAATTATTTTTAGTCCTCCTTGTTATATAGATTTATTTCGTTTCAGGTTATATGAGCACCTGTTTTTGTAATAAATTACCTTATTCTTCAGCCAAAAGAAAATGCTTCAATTATACATATTTGTAGTACATATCAACTTAAAAAGCCATTAAAGCTTAATGTTTTCAGTTTAATTGGCCAAATACACCAAAGCACTCAGATAAAATGTAATAACACAAGTTCCGATGCCGTGTCTTTTGGAATTCCAATTTAATTTAGACCAATTGATTAAAAAATAATAAACAAAGAATAGGGAAATAAATTACAAAAGCAATTATAGGAGTATATCCTGAAATGCTTAAGAGTGGTTTATTTGCACTCGGGCATTATTAGTTCTTAAAGTAATTAAGTTGATTTGAGCCGTATGCTTCATAAGCTCCAATTATCACACTACACATTTTCACTACTAGAAACTGTTGGCGTTTCCGACTTATTGTCGTTAAAGAAGTGCTTCTGATAAATGATGAAAACGCCTACGCCCGTTGAAATGGCTGCGTCGGCAAAATTGAACACCGGACTAAAAAAGATGAAGTGTTCTCCGCCCCAAATTGGCAACCATTCGGGGAATTCTGTATCAAGAATTGGAAAGTAGAACATGTCCACCACCAAGCCGTGTAGAAATGTTCCATAGCCACCTTCAGCTGGAAATGCTGTGGCAACTTGTGCAATGCTATCGTTGAAGACTAAACCGTAAAACATACAATCGATGATGTTCCCGATTGCACCGGCAAGTATTAGTGAAAACGCGGTCACCAAGCCTTGATGTAATTTGTTCTGCCTCACTTGTTTGAAGAAGAAATAAGTCATTACACCAACTACGATGATTCTGAATAAGCTCAAAAATAGCTTACCGTATTCGCCGCCGAACTCTAAGCCAAAGGCCATCCCATTGTTTTCAATGAAGGCAATATAAAACCAATCGCCGGCCATGCGGATCGATTCTCCCAACATCATGTGGGTTTTGATCCAGATTTTCAGCACCTGGTCGATCAACAAGACCGCCAGAATTATAATCAGAGGTTTTTTCAAGACTTTCAGAAACGAGATACAACCGAAACCGGCCTTATTGCATGTTTTTCGCTTCGATGCTCAATGTTGCATGAGGAACAACACGCAAACGCTCTTTAGGAATCAACTTTCCAGTTACACGGCAAATGCCATACGTGTTGTTCTGGATGCGAACCATAGCAGCTTCTAAGTTCTCAATGAACTTCTTCTGACGAGCTGCCAATTGCCCTGTTTCTTCCTTCGACAAAACGTCTGATCCTTCTTCCAACAACTTGAAAGTTGGAGAGGTATCGTCGGTACCATGGTCGTCTTTGTTTGAAAAAGCGTTCTTCAAAAGCTCATAATCCTTACGAGCCTCGTCGAGTTTCCTCTCAATGATATCTTTGAATTCCTGAAGTTCCTCAGGTGAGTAACGTGTTTTTTCCTGTTGACTCATGGTTAGTTCGTTTTTGAAATTGCAATTTCGGTGGTGAGTTCTTCAGTCAATTCAACTTCAACACCACCGGAAATCTGTTCTACACTTAATAATTCTAGGGTATTCCCCAAGGTTTCGGCGCAAATATAGGCCTTATTGTTCTCTACCGCAGCAGTAAGCTCCGGGTGGTTTTTCACAATGATATCAATACGGTCAGTTACCTCCAAGCCCGCGGTTTTTCTCAGATTTTGGATTTTATTCACAAGCTCACGAGCCAAACCTTCTTCTTTTAACTGCTCACTGATCGTCACATCCAAGGCAACTGTGTAAGCACCTTCGGCAGCAACCAACCAACCAGGAATATCCTCGGTTAGAATTTCCACATCAGCTCGGCTCACCATCACAGTTTCTCCGTTGAGCACCAATGCAATCTCCCCGTTTCGCTGGAGTTCATTGATCTCCGCGGCACTAAACTGCTGCAAACGGGCGGCTGCCTCTTTCATCATCTTTCCGAATTTCGGTCCTAGCGCTTTAAAATCAGGGCGGATTTTTTTCACAATCATCTCCGCGTCTTCTCCTACATACTCCAGTTCCTTCACATTTGTTTCGTTCAGAATCAATAACTTAACTTCTTCCAACTGTTCCCTGATCCGAGCGTCCATTACGGGCGCCATGATTTTGCTTAACGGCTGACGAACACGAATGTTGCTTTTCTTTCTCAACGACAACACCATCGATGTAATTCGTTGTGCCATTTCCATGCGCTCCTCGGCCATTTCATCGATCAGCGCCGTTTGTACAGTTTGCCATTTGCTCAAATGCACAGATTCGGCTTCCAATTCTGGATATCCGGCGAAGCCCGTCTCTACCAACGAATTTCTCAAGTTTCTGTACAACCAATCACCAAAGAATGGCGCCACCGGACTCATCAATTGCGCAATTACACGCAAACACTCGAACAAAGTATCGTATGCAGCTTGCTTGTCGGATGAACTTTCGCTTTTCCAGAATCTTCTGCGGCCCAATCGAACGTACCAGTTGCTCAATTGCTCCTGAACGAAATCTTCAATCGCCCTAACAGCAGGCGTTGGATCGTAATCGTCGTAGCGTTCAGTGCAAAGTTTCACCAAACTATTCAAGCGCGATAGAATCCAACGGTCGAGTGCGCTTCTTTCCGCAAGCGGGATGGCATTCGTTCTGCTCGGTTTGTAGCCATCAATATTGGCATACATCGCGAAGAAATTGTACGTGTTGTAAAGCGTTCCAAAGAATTTTCGTTGCACCTCTGCAATTCCGTCTTCATTGAAACGAAGGTTGTCCCAAGGTTGCGCATTGCCGATCATGTACCAACGCGTTGCATCAGCACCGTACTGCGGAAGCGTTACAAACGGATCTGTCGCATTGCCTAAGCGCTTCGACATCTTGTTGCCGTTTTTGTCTAACACCAAACCATTCGACACCACGTTTTTGAACGCGATGCTATCGAAACACATCACCGAAATGGCGTGAAGCGTAAAGAACCAGCCACGCGTTTGGTCAACTCCTTCTGCAATGAAATCGGCAGGGAAGAGACTGTTTTCGGCCGATGCAGCCGGTTTGCCATCTCCATCCACATCCGCAAACGGATAAAACTCACGGTTTTCGAATGGGAAATGGTGCTGCGCATATGGCATTGCACCTGAATCAAACCACACATCGATCAAATCCGACTCGCGGCGCATCGGCTTCCCCGAAGGAGAAACCAAAATGATATCGTCGGCATACGGACGGTGAAGGTCGAATTTCGTGTAGTTCTCGTTCGACATATCACCAGCCACAAAGCCCTTCAGAGGATGCTCCTTCATCAAGCCTGCTTCAACAGCTTTCGTGGCTTCGTTGTAAAGTTGCTCCACCGATCCAATGCAGATCGTTTCCGAATGGTCTTCTGTGCTCCACAATGGAAGCGGAATGCCCCAATATCTCGAGCGGCTCAAGTTCCAATCCTGCAAGTTTTCGAGCCAATTCCCAAAGCGGCCAGTTCCGGTGCTTTCTGGTCTCCAACCGATGGTTTTGTTGAGTTCGATCAAACGGTCTTTCGCTGCAGTGCTCTTCACAAACCAGCTGTCGAGCGGATAGTACAAAATCGGTTTATCGGTTCTCCAACAATGCGGATAGGTGTGTTCGTACTTCTCAATTTTGAAGGCTTTCCCTTCGGTTTTCAGCTTTAGCGCGATGCGTTCATCAACACTCAAATATTTGTCAAGCGCGGGAATGATGTGGCGCAGTCGTTCTTGCTGCAAGGCGAGCTGCTGCTGCTTTTCGTCTTCAGAAAGGTATTGTTCCTTCACATATTCGCCGGCAAAGCCGAACACGGTATCGTTCACTTCTGGCAGGAAACGACCTTGTAAATCGACCAAGGTGAGCGATCCAATGCCATGCTGACGAGCCACTTTAAAGTCGTCGGCGCCAAAAGAGGGTGCAGTGTGCACAATTCCAGTTCCGTCTTCAGTGGTCACGAAATCGCCTGTGATTACTTTGAAAGCATCGCCATCAGTAGGTTGTGAAAATGGAAGTAATTGTTCGTAACGAAGCCCTTCTAATTCAGCACCTGAAAATTCTCCGAGCACTTCAAATGGAATGGCTTTATCTCCTGCTTTGTAGTCGCTCAGCGGAATGCCCGCGTTTTTTTCGGAGAAGTATTTCCCCATTAATTCTTTCGCCAAGATCACACAAACTGGCGTGTGCACGTATGGGTTGAACGATTTCACCAATACATATCGGATGTTTTTTCCAACCGTAAGGGCGGTATTCGAAGGCAAAGTCCAAGGCGTGGTGGTCCAAGCCAAGAAGGAGATCGGTTCATCGATTGATGCGCCAAAAACCGCTTGTGCCTTGTCGTTTTTCACCAGCGAAAACTGCGCAACGATGGTCGAATCCTTTACGTCCTTGTAAGTGCCAGGCATGTTCAATTCGTGCGAACTGAGGCCTGTTCCAGCAGCCGGAGAATAGGGCTGGATCGTGTATCCTTTGTAAAGCAAACCTTTGTCGAACAAGCGCTTCAACAACCACCAAACCGATTCGATGTATTTGTTGTCGTAGGTAACGTATGGGTTTTCCATATCCACCCAATAGCCCATTTGGCGGGTGAGGTCGTTCCAGATGCCGGTAAACTTCATCACATCCTCGCGACACGCTTGGTTGTATTCTTCGATGGTGAGTTTTTTACCGATGTCTTCCTTGGTGATGCCGAGATTTTTCTCCACGCCTAATTCTACAGGCAAACCGTGTGTGTCCCAGCCGGCCTTGCGTTTCACTTGGTAGCCACGCAAAGTTTTGTAGCGGCAGAACATGTCTTTGATGGTACGTGCCATCACATGGTGAATACCCGGTAAGCCGTTTGCAGATGGCGGACCTTCATAAAAGTTGAATGATGGTGCGCCTTCTCGGGTTGAAACCGATTTTTCGAAGATCTGGTTTTCTTCCCACCACCGAAGTACTTCATCGGAAATCGCCGGAAGGTTTAAGTGCTTATATTCAGGGTACAACATGCTGTTCACGTGGCTAAAAAAGTTTGCAAAGATAATTGAAATCTCAAGCCCCGAACTCACACATCCATAGACTCTCGCATCCCTGGACTTCAGTCCAGGGCGTGCCCCTTTGGGTCGGGCTTTCGCCGCTACACGGTAGCTTGGCTCAATCCCTCACGCGGGCGCTCTGCAAGGTTCAGAAAGCGGTTTATGTTAAATCATTGCAGTAAAAGAGTCGTCCATGTAAGAGGTCTCCTTAATCATCTATAGATCAATAGCTTTATTTGGAGACTCCGGTAAATCAATCTTTAATACATCTTATTGATCTGCCATCGGTTTTAGGTCCTCCTAGCGGCCCAATACTTATGCTATAATCCTGAATTAAATTGTACGTAGCATTGTTCGCTGAAACTTCAGAAGTTGTCCAGAAATAAGCTCGTGTACCTAGCCAACTCCAGTTTAAGCCACTGGATTGAAAATATCCTGCAGGAATAGCAGTGAACCCAAAAGCATTGGTGGCACCAACATTTGTGTTAGTGAATAAATTGAGCGACTTCAAATTGCCACCAGCAGAAGCTTGCCCACCTGCCGTGTTAATTAATTCAAGAAACTCTGCTTGGCTTGGCACATGCCACCCCGTTGGACAAACATTTCTTGAGTCTAAACATGCATACCAGTTGTATTCTTTGCCATAAATGGACTCATAATAATCATCGAAAAGCCAAGCCATACATCGGCCTTCTGTTACATTACTCCATCCATCATTGAAACCCGGAATCAACGTTCCGTCGGCATAGTGTTCGGTTTTTAAATTCTCTGCCATCCACCATTGCGAACCTATCAACACAGTATTGTAGATGTTTCCTTCAACATCCCAAACAGTGTCAAACGTTACCGTTGTGCCTTCACAAAGTGTTAGAGTATCCAAATTATTTTCACCAGGAGTGAGTGATATCGCTTGCCAAGGACCAAAAAGAATTGGGTTTTGAGTAGCAAGTTTTATAGAATCAGTATCCGTACAAGCAATAAATGCAAAACTTCCATTTGTGATATAACTAATATTTCCAGAGTGTAGAACATAACCAACCTCTAGCGCTGTGTTATTGCAATTCTTTACAAATCCCCTAACATTCCGCAACTCGGAAATGGAAAGATCATTAATTACGATCGAGGTATCTGTTGAAAATGAGCCCAGCAGAGAGTCAGTTAAAATGGATAAATACCCACCTGTTAAACCACATTGATAAAAAATACTCAAGTTCAATTCTTGATTTGCTGGGACTAAACCACCAAAATGACCACTGTAGTTGGTTATATCGCTTGCGCTGCCTATTGTTTGATTGCTAAGAGTGACTAACGCCTCACTTAGTGAGTTGCCGAATTCGTCGGTCAACTGACCATTTAAAAACACTGCCTCCCAAGGTCTATCGCAGTTCCAAAATGAAAAATGGGGCAATTGTGCAGTGTACACATTTCCATTTTTAAAGGCCGAACCTTCGTCGATCCAAACACCTTGTTCCTCATTAAACGACCAAAGATCGATCGTATCTGGAGCTGTTGAAAGCCATTCGTCGCTTAAGGGGAAATTAGCAGTAACACTGCTTCCTGGTGCAATCTCGAGTTCTTGCCCTGTATTGGATCTAATCTCAACGCCCATCATTCCATAAGAGGTTAAGCCTCGGATGTTTCCATTTTGATTGCCAATTAAATTCCCCGGCATTTCATCGTAAAAGGTGCTCGAGTCGGGATGAATATAGTTGGCATAAACGACCACACTTCCGCTGTACGCGACTCCATTTAAAGTAACAGCATTGGCAGGAAATTGCAATTGAACATTTTCAAAACTTACTGTTCCTCCCACTGTCGAATTGAATCCACCCGCAGTTTTAGTTCTCAGTAGATTTATTTTTACCACTGTTCCATTCGGTTTGGGGATGAAGGTTCTCGATCCGGGAAAATATCCTGCCTTTGTGGCTGTAACATATCCAACATTTTCTTCCATCTCAGCCGACTCAAACAAAAACACACCGTTGATGTCGGTTTTCCGAGTTTGATCTCCAATACGGACTTCAACAAAAGTGATAGGTTTGCCCAATTCATCGGTTATCTGCCCTCTCACTGAACCAGTAATTGTATTTCCAAAATTCAGCGGCACAGCATATACCGAAACCGAACTGTTTGATGTGTAAACCCGTGCTTGACCATCTTGAACAATTACAGCATCAATATGCTTCATGGTGAGCTGTTCGGCAAAACCTGCCAACCAATCGCCGGCTGTCAATGGGAAGTCTCCATTGCTTAGATCAAACAGCATCAAACCATTTACATCCTCCGAAATTAAATCGGATTGAATTTGCTCAATCGATAAGTTGTTTCGGTTATAATCATTGGTGGCAGTGTCTATTCCTCGCACTAAAAAGGGCGCTTCATAAAATGGTGGGCAATTTTCTTCTTCAATTTTTGCACGCACCCACTTGGCGTTGGTTGTTGGGGCGTAACGTAATTGCTGAGTCGATCCATTAAGATCGGTCCAGTTCTGGTTGTCGGAGCTTTCCTGCCAAGAAGCCGTTCCCCTGTAATTGTTTATTGTTAATCGGAGCGTATCTCCCAAAATAACCGATGCACGATTTTGCGCAAAAGCTGAAATGCTTCCGCAAATCAACACAACGAACAGAAGTATATGTTTTTTCATGAGATCGCTTATTGGAGTATGATTTTGCTTGACACAGAATTTTTATCATCCTGAACAACGAGTGTGTATTGTCCTTTGGCCAACTTGCTCACATCAATTAAAAACTGAGGTTGAGAGATATTCCAAGATTCAGAAAAAGCGAGTTTTCCAGCCGCATCCACCAAACTCACTTTTGTGATTTTAAGATTCATGTTTTTTGGCGCTTCAACCCGAATACTTCCAGATCCCGGATTTGGGAATGCTTTCAACATACTTTGGGATAAAGGATCGCTTATTTCGGTAATCAGAATTTGAATGGTATCGGAGGCAAAACATCCGCGACTGTCGGTAACTAACAAGGTAAAAACCGACGACGAAAAGCCGGTGAAAATTGGGTTTGGAGTTGAAGCATCGCTTAGGTTTTCTTCAGGCAACCATTGGTACGTTAGTGGAGCTGAACCGCCATCTCCTGCGGGAGACCCTCCCAGCGTTAAATCATTTCCGACCAAGACTGGTTCGCTGCCTGCAGATGCTGATAAAATAGCAGGTTGGGTGGAATTGATTTGAATGTCGAAACTTCGCTGAGCCACTCCCGCAGAGTGAACCGAAAAAATGAAAAACAAGAGATAGAGAGACTTCATGCCACAATGAGTTTAATCGAATAAATCGTTAATAAAGTAATCGTCTGACTTATGCCCTAGCAATTTACATGAAAATTTCTTTTTCGATGTAGATGCTAAAAGAATTATTTACTCATGTTTATAATTCTATATCCTCTTTGCCAAACGATTCAAGTTCTTCTCCAACAACGTATAGCTCACAGCCGAAGAGAGAAGAATCATGAACAAGGCAAGTGTGAAATACAGCCATCCATTCAGCTCAAACGTAAAGCCCATCGAGCGAATCAACATGGGCAAAAAGCTCAGTACAATTGGATGGATTAAGTACAACGAGAAAGAAATGTCGCCTAGATAAATGAGCCACCTTTTGGGTTCGAAAGGCTTGATTTTGTTGCGCCAAATGATGGCAAAAAGCAAAACCCCACTGTTGAAAAACGACGACCAAAATCCCGGAAAGATCTGGTAGAATGCAAGATAGGTAAAGATGAAATTCGCAGCAGCCAACAGCACAAGCAGATCTGCCAAGAAGCGATGTTTTAGTGGATGTTTAACCTGATGAAACCAACCCAAGCCCACACCAGCCAAGAAGAAAAGCAGCACGGGATTGGTCATCAAACTAAAATAGGGCAGAGGATAGGCGTACCACTGCGACAAATGCTGCATCACATAGCCGTTGGTTATAAGCGGAACTATAAAAACGCTCACCAGAATAATCCCTGAGAACAGCATCCAGCGCCACTTTCCAGCAAACATCGTAATGGCAAGCAAAAGGTAGAAGTACAATTCATAGTTCAACGACCATCCCACGGCCAATGGCGGAAATCCATACGATGGCCCTGTGAATCCTAAATAACTCGGATAAAAGAAGAACATCGGCATAAGCCACCTCGGGTTATCGATTAAATACAGGCTCAAGTTTGAATGCACTGCCAAGTAAACGAGGGTGAGCAAATAATAAAGCGGCACGATACGCAGCAATCTTTTCAAGGCAAATTTTCCAATGAAAGCCGGTTTGATTTGGGCTTTTGAGGTAGTTACATAGAGAATGAAACCGCTAATCATAAAAAACAGCGGCACACCCAACGAACCATTTTGAAAAAGCATTTTTCCCCACAAACTGTCTTTCAGGATGCCTTTCATGTGGAAGCAACACACCATCAAAGCCGCTAAGCCCCGCAACAGCTGAATAACGTCGATACGCTGGTTCATGAGTGGCGCCAAGGTAGAGAAAGCAACGGAATTGGGCTAACTTTCAAATCAGCCCATTCTGTGTACGGCTTACGTTTTCGAGTATATTTGTCGAAGTGGTATCCACAATGGCAAAAAAACTACAGATTTCCCTTCTGCTTTTTCTTCTCCTGTGTGGTTTGGCAAACGCCCAACGCGAAGGAGATTCATTTGCCATTGGCTATTGCCATTACATGTATTCACATGGTTGTATTGAGCCTTATGGAAGCAGTATTTACACCTTCGATGAGAACGGTATCGACACCATTATAGAGCCAGCGGGATTAAACCTGAACACCGATTACAGCCGGGCGACGTTTTCCGACAATACCACAGGCGAATTGATTTTTGCCAGCAATGGCTGGAGGTTGGTAAACCGAAGCGGCGAGGTGTTGAGCTATAAACTCTGGCGAAGCGATTTGGAAGCCCCCAACACCTCGAACGATACCGCCAACTTACTGTATACCCAAAACCCCTTGTTTTTGCCCGACCCGGGCGATAGCACCAAGGCCTACCTGTTTTATGGGCAATATCGCAGTGCCAATTTGTTTGGCACCGGCAATCGATGGTGCGACGTATTGTTTACCTATGCCTACTTAGACATCCCCAGCCAGAGCCTTATTAGCCAGGGCAATGTAGTGATAACCGATACCACAGGCATAGGTGGCCTAGCGGCTGTAAGGCATGGCAATGGCCGCGATTGGTGGATTGTAAAGCCGGGTCGCTTTCAGGATGAATACTATATGGGTTTACTCGACCCAACAGGGGTGCGCTTCGAGAAGAAAACCATTGCCGAAGTAGAACACCTCGAGCAGGGAAGACCTTGTTCTTACTTCAGCAAGGATGGGGATATTTTCGTGCATTTTACGGGCTCTGCCCTTTGCAATATTCATCGGTATAGTTTTGATCGTTGTGATGGCAGTTTTTCAAATTACGAAATACATACCGTTCGGGACTCTGTTTGGAGCGGCGACTGGATGGCCCCAGCCCTGAGTGGCGACGGCAGTAAGTTCTATTTCAGAAGGTCTTCGTTTCCGTTTGGCACTTCTGGAGCCGGAGGGTTTTACCAATTAGATTTTGAAACAGAGCAAATTCACAAATTGTCGATATTCAATTTTGGGTCACAGATATTGTCGAATTTTAATCAGATTATACAAGGTTCCGTGGTTTACAATCAAGCCGGAGATTCTGTTTATATGGTTTATAACTTGATTTCTTTGCCTGATAGTGCTGGTTTAGCTTGTCAATATGAGTTAAATGTTGACACTGTATTAAATGTTCCTAATTTCATAGCGCCCTCCGCCATGGTCAACTTTCGCTTAGGAAAGCTTGCGGGCAGTTCGTGCGATACGGTGGTGATCAAACCTCCAGCCCCAAAGCCAGATAACCTCCTCGTTTTTCCCAACCCTACCCAGGGCTTGTTGCAGATTACCCTTCCAAACGACACTTCGGCCTACACGGCAACGCTGTTTTCGCTAACCGGCCAGCGCCTTTACCGAGCAGAACTTTTGGGTGCACAACACAGTCTCAATCTCTCAATGCTGAACATTGCCCATGGCTTGTATTTCCTTACCCTCGAAGCGGTAAATACGGGAGACCAACGCACCTTCAAGGTGATGTATACGCAGTAGTTTGTGCCCTTGAATTTGGTTGTCGAGCGTATAATAACCGTGTAATTCTAAAAATAAATTTTACATTTGCACGGTTAAATATTGCAAATGTTAAGTCGTATTGTTAAATCCGAATTGCTTGAATTGATTCAGGAGTTTCCTGTCGTTTGCCTCGTTGGGCCTCGCCAGGTTGGGAAAACGACATTGGCTAAACAACTAGTAAGCGAACTCAAAAAAGACTCCATTTACCTTGACTTGGAGAATCCAAGAGACGAAAACAAATTAGCCGACCCGGTTTTGTTCTTTGAAACAAATGCAGACAAGTGCATTATTGTGGATGAAATTCAACGAATGAAATCGTTGTTCCCCATATTGAGGGCCATGGTCGATCAACACCGCGCTCCGGGGCGATTTATTTTGTTAGGCTCTGCTTCTCCAGAATTGATTCGTGACAGTTCGGAAACACTTGCAGGAAGAATTTACTTCAAAGAGCTTCAACCCATACATATCCTTGAGCTCAGCGAAGCAATAAACGAAACTGATCTTTTGGTAAGAGGCGGATTTCCGAATGCACTTCTTGCAAATTCTGCGAAATCAAGCTTTCGTTGGCGTGAAAGTTTTATTCAAACATACGTAGAAAGAGATTTGCCACTTATGGGCATGCCTGTATCACCCAGCGAGTCGAGAAAATTATTTCGTATGTTATCGCATCTCCAAGGTCAAATTCTGAATTACTCTACCCTCTCAAAATCACTTGGTGTAAGCGCTTCAAGTGTGAAGACCTATCTTTACTTTCTGCAACAAGCCTTTTTAATTGATCTATTGGAGCCATACTCGACCAACACCAGTAAGCGGTTGGTGAAATCGCCTAAGATATACCTTCGAGACACAGGGCTTCTTAACGTGCTTCAGGGCATTTATGAATATAACGATTTACTTGCGCATCCCCTTGCGGGAGCTATTTGGGAAGGGTTCGTAATCCAGCAAATAAAAATGATATTGCCCTTCAATTTCCAAATTCAATTTTATCGAACCAGCCATGGCGCGGAAGTCGATTTAGTTATTTCATCTCCTAATAAACAACCTATCGGAGTCGAAATGAAACTGAGCTCCGCTCCCTCGCTAAGTCGTGGAAATTATGAAGTGATGAATGATCTAAATCTAGAAATGCTATATGTCGTCATCCCAGGAAACGAAAGCTATTTGCTCAGAGAAAACGTACATGTAATGGGGTTAACTGGCTTCATCAATCATCTTGTGACGCAGTTCAATCAAACAGTTTGAATCCTGCCGCTGCTCTCCATAGCACCAAAGGTCCTCCTCGAAATGCCGCTGTTTATTCAAACACCCAACCTACCGCAATGCCCGCGGCAGCGATCGCAGCTAGGTACCGTGTACCGCGGAGAGCGCGGTGCGAAGCAGCCGCCCCAAAAAAGAATCTACAAATCCTTCCCGCAGCGCTGGCATTGCTTTAACCTGCACGCACATTTCGCGCACAACGAATACATGCCGCTGCTGGTGCCTTCTTTACAGTTTCTGCAGGTGCCAATGTTGTCGATCACCGATTCATTTTGGTGTTTCGAACAGATGAACTGGCCGCCCCAGTTTTGCGTCGGACAATCTTCTGTGGGTGCCTTGATGCGCTTGCCTTGCTCGTCGTAAAAGCGCTCCTTGCCCGCAGATTTATCTTTCTCGTAAGTCCGCTCCGATGCCAGCACGCCGTTCGGATGCCAGGTTTTCCAAACACCATCGCGCAAGCCCATAGCATACGATTCTTCACGGATCAATAAACCGGCATCGTTCCAGTACCGACAAATGCCATTGGGCACACCCGAACCAGACATCGATTCATCATCAATCACTAGAAATTCCAGCGTTTTGGAGATGTTTTCTGAAGCAAATGAAAGCTCCTGAACCAACGTTCCTGCCGCATTCCAATGTCGATAGGTATCAATCAAAAAACCGTTTTTGAAAACCGCTGCACTAGCCTGTTTCCCATTGCCATGATACATTCTGTATGGTCCATCGAACTCAAGTTCAAGCCGATCGTCCTTTTTCACCCAATTAAAACTGAATTCCGATTCCAAAATGCCACCGCGGTAAAAGGTGTTGCGATGAAACCGCATCGAATCTTTCGCATTGCGCACCGTACGCGATCGGATCTCAGTTTTGTCGCTGTTGTAATACCGGGTTTCTTCGCCTATCACACGTCCATCGCGGAGACTCAATTCTACATACCCTTGGTCGAACATCGGGAAGTTCCCAGCGATTGTACCGCTGCTGTTGTAGACGGTTTGCTTGCCGTCTTCGTCCCAGGCTTCCACTACAGTGTCGAATTGGTTTTTGCGCTTTATGAGCGCCTTTAACCGCCCTGTTTTGGGATAATACAATTTCATTTCATCGTAATAGCTCGACCATTGGTTGTCGATAAAATGCACTTCGCTCACAAGGCCGTCTTCGGTGTAGTGCTTCGACCAGCCGATGTTTACGCTATGGTCGTAGGTGACTTCAAACTTGGGTTTCCCCGAAGGAAATTCGCCCCGCCAAACGCCATGTGGATACTCTTTTTCATCTACAGCACCAGTGGTTTTTATCGCTCCGGTTTCATGGTACAGCGTTACCACTCCACAAATCCTTCCGTTGCAATAATTCATTTCCAGCGCAACTTTGCCATTGAAATGATACTTTCTCCAAGTTCCCACACGTTGAAAATTCACCATCTGTCCCTCGGCCCACAATACACTATCTACTTTCGGATTGCCATTTTCATCAGGAAAAAACAGTTCTCGATGTGTGCGCCAACCCTTCACCAAGCCTGTTTTAAATCGGTTTGTTCCGTGTGGAAAATTGAATCGCACGCGACTGCCTTCAGTCCAATAAGTACCATTGAAGCCCTCGTCGCGCTCGTAGTGATCAACGTAATAGGCAATTTGAAGCAGCGAATCGAAGCCCAGTTTCTTAAACCAATGGTTGGTTTGCGCCTGCACCGAAGGCACACCAAAACAAGCAATTGTAAGCGCTATGAGGAGAGATTTGAAATACTTCATTGTTCAATTTAAGAGAATCGAAAAACCGCGCGGCACTGTGATAATCGTGCCAAGTTACCAAAGATTTTTGGGCGGGTTTAAAGTTTCTATTTTATAATAACGATCAACTTAAATTGAATCTATGGTTTATGGAATTTAGCTCAATTCGACCATCAATACCTTTGTAATGATGGTTCCAAATAGTATAGGTAAATTAGGTTTATTGGGTCATCTAATTAAGATTTAAATTAAGCGAACAGATAAATAAGTGTTAATGACTATTTAAAAATTGAAACAATTTATTTTACTTTAAAAATTAATAAGACGCAATTATGAAGCTATTTACAAAATTCATTATTGGAGGTTTGTTGTTTCTAGCAAACCCCATTACAGCGCAATACCAATTTATTTTAACACTCAACAATAGCGAGGAAACAGCGATTCTGGTTTCTGAAATACAAAGTATTAAGTTTGAAAGCCAATCGTTGATTTTAAATAAGGTTGATGGCAATACCTTTAATTGGTTAATAAGCGACATAAACAATTATCGCTTCGATAATGTAACTTCTGCAACCCTTGCTGAAGAAATCGAAACCAGTCAAATTGAAATTTATCCTAATCCATCAAATGGACAAGCGGTCTTTTCTTATTCCAGTCCAGATAAACAGCGCGTATCAATCGGCATTTTTGATTTGTTGGGTCAAGAAGTATTGATGGTGTATTCTGGAATTCAAGAAGGAAAACAAACATATTCTATAGACACACAAATTCCTTCCGGCATTTATATCTGTAAGGTTGTTGGAGAACGGAGAATTTGGACAAAATCATTCATTGTAAATTAATTTCCATGAAAATATTTTACTCGCTTCTGATTTTTTTGATCGCGTCAAAAGGATATTCTCAAACGCAGCAAAACATAAATACAAATAGTGGAACAGTTTCGAATTGGATCAACCAAATCGATAGCATTCGGTTTAACTCAAATACCAATCAAATGGAGGTCATTCTGCAAAGCGGCTCGAATGAATCGCATGCTTTGGGAGATATAAACAATGTAACGTTTAGTACTATTGCAATTGCTCCATGCGGTGGACAAGATACAATTACAGATGTAGATGGGAACGTGTATACTTTGGTAGAAATCGGAAATCAATGTTGGTTCAGGGAGAATTTAAAAACAACGAAATTCGTTGATGGAAGCGAAATCCCCTATGTGCTTGACCAAATCACCTGGAATAATGCAACAACTCCCGCCCGACGATATCCAAATAGTAACAATGTAGCACTGGGCTATGAAATTGGGTTTTTGTATAATTGGTATACAGTTGAAG
>CANHIS010000037.1 GCA_947460255.1 Bacteroidota bacterium | reverse complement strand
TTCCTTCCCATCCTTTCAATTTCACTTGGATTTTCTATAAAATACTGGATTTTATCTGCAAATTCATCTGCTTCAGCATTTGTTGGAACAATGAATCCATTTTCGCCATTGATCATCAATTCTCGGTTTCCAAATCCATCTAATGAAACAACGGGTAAACCGGTGGCCATAGCCTCTAAGATCACTAACCCAAAAGGCTCATACCATGCAGGATGCACGTATAAATCAGCATCCCATAATCTTTCTGGAACATCACCAACGTTTCCTAAAAATCTCAGGTGCTGCTCTAATCCTGCGTTTTTAGTCTTTTCAATCAAGGCATCCATAAGCGGCCCAAAGCCAAGCACATCAATGGTTAAATCAAAACCTCTATTAACTAAAACCTTCAGTACATCAATTAGAAATGCATGATTTTTTTTCGGAACTAAATTGGCAATTGAAACAATGTGGAAACCTTTTTTTTCTTTGTAATAGTTCCTTTCTCGATGAAAGCGTAAAGTATCTATAGCATTAGGTAAATATGTGATTCTTGACTTGTAGGAGGCCATATTTAATTCCAGATATTTCTTAACATCATTTGAGATTGCTATAAATCTGTTATTAAACATTTTATATTGATTCAACAGCCAATTTCTCTCCCAATAATTTGCCAGAAGCGGTTTACTTAATAAGGATTTAAATGTAAATCGTTTCAATTGAGGCATATTGTCATGCCCATGTGAAAAGTATTTAATTCCTTTAAACTGAATTGATCGAGAAAGTAATTCAGACAGGTATAGATGGGAATGAATTACATCCGGATTGAGATGTTCCACATAGGCCTTAAATGCAGAATTATCAATTTCAGGCTTTCTTAAGAATTTGAACTTAACAGATCCACCAATAACAGAAACCTTGACTTCATTTAGAAGTGCTTCCTTATCGGGGAAATTAGGCCATGTTTCATGGTGTGGTAAAAGACATAAAATATGTACTTCATGTCCCTTACATACGAGATTTCGGGCAATTGCCCCAAGGAGAATTTCGGCACCACCGCATCCCATGGTAGGAATAACATAGAGTATCTTCATGCTAAACTAACCTGAGTTTCTATTTGCGGCGAATATAGGCATTTCTATGAACGTGCCAGCCGTAACTCTGATGAAAGCTCGGCAAATCTTTCGACCTATTTCACTGTATTTTCAAACTTCCAGTCTCACTAAAAGATATCTAGATCGGATCCTGTTTGTTGGACATTAAACCTATTACTTGTTTCAGAAATTGGGTGAAAACAAACTGGGCCTGCTGCTTCTGATTTATCTACTCATTCAAGTAAGTTATGCCAATTTAAATTAGGAGACCTTTCAAATAGATAAAGTTAAATCCCAATAATTTATAGAGCTTCCAAAACTTTTAATGACTATTTCTTGATTTTGGTTTTGAGGGTTTTCAATATCTCCAATCAGCAAAAAACGATCTGCTTTTAACGAAATCTTCAATCCTCTCAAGAGAATAAAGAAACTTGAGGAAAAGCTTTTGTGACGAATAAAATTTTTGTATTTCCAAACTGAATTGACCATTTCAATCATGACAGGGCCAAGAAAAAGTGACCTGTCTGTTTTATATTTTACTTTCAGGAAGTTTATCTATATTATATGCACTCTTTTTAATCTAATCTTATGAAGGATTCTGAAAAATGGCATTTCTTTCATTGCTATGACAGAACGTATGTAAACTATTGATTTTTTTTGCTTATTCAAATACTTTATGAAGCCATGGCTGGAATTTTCATTATGAACGCCCCAAAGCAATGGAATTCCAAGATCAACTGCTAACTGAGCTTTTTTAGCAACCAGAATAAACAAGCCTCTTTTTTGGAGGTCTTTGTCGGTAATTACATTGCCAGTGTGCGCTAAAAACACCTTAACTCCTTAAAGTTTAACAAAAGAGGGAAAGATGCCATAGAACTCAACAGATGTTCCATTGGCAGCATAGGTGAAATAGCCCCAAAAACCATCTCCATAAAAGCCCGTTTGATAATTTGCCAAAAGTTCGTCAGGCGAAATGCCGATATGGCGAGACTCCTTGAAAATACTCACAAGATCATAAACATTATGAACCTTTACGTGTGATAGCATGTATGGCACGTGGAGGTATACTATTTAAAAGATTACAGATTAATCATCAGATCATTTGCGCAAGAATCGCATGAGTAGATGCCCTTCCTGTCGCGAATCCGAGAATCTGTTTCGTCTTCAGTAAATAGAAATCCTTCTGCTGCCGTTTGGTAAAGAAAACCGAGTTTTTCTCCAGCATCCAAAGTTGCTCTTGTATAAGATCCATCAGGATAACCGATAGAAACAATTCCATTTTGGGTTAAATTTTCAAGATAGTTCTTAGAATCCCTCATCTCTTTTGTAGCCAGGTCTAGGCTAATTGTGCCTAAATTATTGTGCAGAAAGCCATGTGAACCAACTTCAATATACTTTGAATTTCCACATTGAGTAATCTCTTCATCCGACATGAGTTTCCAATAATCGTCGAATGCATGGTCTTTTTTAAAATCTGGTATATCTACAAAGGCTTCCATCATCAATTGTTTGTATTCATAGTTTGCTCTTTCATCCTTGATGATAGAGTAAAGATTTTTATCTGAATCCAGACTATGATAATTTCCATTTTTCTGGGCAAATTTCTCACCATAAATAGAAATTGTTAGATTGGTAAGTGTAGATGCTATGTTCAAATAATCAGCCCATAAAATATCGTCAACGCTTGTATTTAATCCCGTTATATAGAAAGTTCCAAATGCTTTTGCTTCTTCTAAAATTGGTTTCGCATACAAGTAATTATTGCGATAACCATCATCGAAAGTGAGTGCTATATTCGGCTTCCCAGAAAGGAATTTCTTTTGAAAAAAATCATGTAAAGAAATTATATGACAATGCTTTTTCAAAAACTTTACATGTCGCACAAAATCATCTTTACCCGTATGCCTCCTATTAAAATCAGTACCTCCAATACGATCAATTCCATGATACATCAAAATGGTATGTTGGGTATCTTTTAAGCGATTATCTGCAAAAAATCCTGTATAAAAAATAGCATCATTCCCAATTCTACGGAGCTTACCTATTATTCTATCCCACATTGTCTACAAACTCTCCGGGATTAAAAGACATCAATATCTCCTCCGGTGAACTCCAAAGATAAAGCTTCATTGATATCCTCCAAATTTTTATACACAATAGCAACACCTTTGGTAAAGTTGGTAACCTCTTTTAGTAAATTGTCCCAAAGTGAATTTTGTGAAACCTCAAAAATAAACTCATCCAATCCCAACAATACAGTAAATTCTTTCAAGATACTAACAACAATATTTATTTCAAATCCTTCATGACAGGAGATGTCACCTATCCATAAGTTGCCATCAATTTTACACCAAAATTTCAACCCTTTAAATTCCACAAAAAAATTCTTATTGAATTTTTTATACTTGTAAAATTCAATGCTCCTGTGACCAGAATTAACCAAATTTCGTGAAATAGAACCATGAAATTTTTTGGGTTCTAATAAAAATTGTTTTTCAATTATTCGAGCATATTGCTGATAAAACCATCCCAACTTAAATTTTGATAGTGCTCTGTATAGCGGGAATCCATTGACCCTAAACCTATATACTACAAAATCATTAGGATGATGCCAGTTGAGACTTCTCACAAAACCAGGGTAAGAATTCTCATTGGGGAAAGCGAATAGAATTTTCATTCCTTCTGCTTGGGCAAGTGCTTCTGTGGCTTTTCCTAACAAACCAAACAAGCCTTTTCGCTGATGATCAGGATGTGTTATAATATCGGCACTTTGACCAGCTAGCACCTTTTCCCCATTTAAAAAAACGTAACACGGGAACAGACAAAAAAACGCAGCAGGATTATCGCCATCAGTTATTGCAAAGTGCGCGAAATATGACTTACCTGTGTAAGCAGTGTCGAATTTCTGTCTTAAATACTCAACAGGAATCTTTATACCTTTTGACTCGAAAAAGAGTTGAGAGAGCAATGAGATGTTTTCTCTATTAGCTCTTACTATTCTGTATTGTTGCATTTTCTTTTCCATTTTCGGCAGCTTTTCTGAAGAGTTTTGCAGTAAATGGGAAGTGGCTCAAAAACATATAAATTCTTTCCTTATTTCTATATCCGAGCAGATGCCAGAAAGAAAGTAGAAGCATCTGATTCATCTTCCCGAATTTCATAATAAATTCAAAGTGTCGCGCCATATTAAAACTACACTCGGCGAGTAAGTGCTTTTTAATTTTATGAGGTATTTTTGCAGATATTGACTGATATTTTTCATGGTTAAAAAGACGTAAAAGTCCTTTATATCTTAACAAATAAGAGTTTCTGCTTAAATCTACAGAATTCCCCCCATGAATTCGGTAAATTGAAGTATAATCCAGTAATTGAAAAACAGGATACTTAGAAGCAATGGAAACCCAAAGCACCATATCTTCTACAATGACAATTTCAGGATCAAATTTAAATTCTGAAAAAATATCCTTGTAAATACACACTCTAGATGGAGTGATTGGTTGCAACAAGACGTATTCAAACTCTCGACCAGATTGCATTACAGGCAAATCGGGCTGTATCAATCCTTCATCTGTTAAATAGGTAACATTACTAAACACCATCCCTACAGGAAAGGAGTTTGATTTTAACAAATCATAAATCTTCTGAAGATGCTCAGGAAAGAACGAATCATCGCTGTCTAGAAACAAGAGGTACAAACCCTTTGCATGTGAAGCACCGTTATTTCTTGCAGCACTTCGCTCAGCATTGTTTTGATAAACATATCGAACTCTGCTATCAGAAGTTCCTATTGCTTTTACCACTTCCTCAGTATCATCTTTTGAACCGTCATCAACAACAATGACTTCCCAATTTTCAAAAGTCTGCTTTTGAATAGACTCAATGGTTTCTGGAAGAATATAAGCTCTGTTATATGCCGGGATTGTGATACTAAAAAAAGGACTGTTTTCCATAAATAAATTATAGTGGGAGCCCTAAATTTCTCAATCGGAATCGAGTTGATGAAGAAAAAGATGGCTGATAATGTTTATGAAAAACTAACTTCTTGAACCAATTCCAGCCTGATCTACCAAGATTCTTATTATGAAAACAAAGATGAAACCACTTTCCTGCTAAATATCGAGCATACTCGTCTGGTTGAATGAATTTGCTTTGTTTGTTAGCTGCATTCAACCGATTAAGCAAATTCAACAATTGATTCATTTCATCCAAAGAAAAACTCCAATCTGGATCAGCAAATCTGGTATATAAATCTGCTTCTGATTGACTTACATTTGAACCCATTGCAGTAAATTGCTTTTGCTTAACCTTTGTGCATGTGCTGTGCATCGTTGAAGAAAAGGAATTGGTTATGTTTCGAGGATGATCTCGCTTTCTTACCAATACAGCAGGATAATTGGACAATTTGCAGAAAGCACTTATTGTTACCCAACAATTGTAATCTTCACCATGCACATATTCAGGATCAAAACGAATATTGTTCTCACGTATTATTGAAGAGCGCAATACAGCGGTGGGGTGAGAAATATGCGTTTGGTAGAGATGTCTAATTCTGATTTCAGTATCGTTGGTACTGTAGCGAACTAACTTAGATTCTATTTGATCACCAAAATCTTCGAACCAACTTCCAATTAAGCCGATATTGGGATTTTGATCCATAAAATTCACCTGTAAAGCTATTCTCTCAGGCAAACTAATGTCGTCTTGATCCATGCGAACGATATACTCGCCTTTGCAAATTTCTAAACCCACATTCAGAGAGGCAATTAATCCAAGATTCTTAGGATTATTTACCAATCTGATTCGTGGATCATTGTATGAAAGAATGATAGATTCGCTTTCATCTGTAGATCCATCATTCACAATAACAAATTCAAAATCTGTAAATGTTTGATTCAATATGCTATCAATAGCAACATTTAAATAGCTACCGGCATTGTAGACCGGCATAAACACAGATACTTTGGGACTAAGAGAATTCATTAATTGAAACGCTGCGGATTTAATTGCATTTCTTTCCAAAGCAAGGCAATCCCATTTTTAAGGTCAACTCGAGGTTGCCATCCAGTTTTCTGTTTTAGTTTATCGATAGCAAGTATATTCAATGGAATATCTACGGGTCGAGATGGTTTGTAGACTACTCCTGTATTTAATCCTGTAACATTGTGAATTATATCTAATATTTGGTTTACTGAGTGACCAACTCCCGACCCGATATTGAATACTTCATTTTTCTCTTTGCTATCAATCAATGCTGAAATTGCATGTGACAAATCGCTAATGTGCAGATAATCACGAATTACATGCCCATCGCCCCAAATTTCAATGGGCTGATTTTGAAGGATTTTTCCAAGTGCGACTGAGATTAAACCTTGTTTACCAAAAAGGTTCTGACCCGAACCATAAGGATTTGATGGCCTAACAATCAAGTGGTTGATATCATGAGTCCTTGATGAAAATTTTAAAAATTCTTCTATAGCCAACTTACTGTAACCATAATATGTTTGAGGACACAAATCGTCACTTTCATGGTTAATCTCCTTTCCATTATTACCGTAAACGGTCCCCCCGCTGGAGAAGTAAATAATCTTACGACAACCGTTATTCATCATGTTTTTAACGATTTCATAACAGGCTGTTAAGTTAACATCACGATCATTGAAAAATTCATCATAACCTGATGAAGGTATTAACGACGACACAAGATGCACAACACAATCGTAGGGTTCTTGGTTAAAAACATTTCGTAAATGACTATTGTCATTTAAGTAGCCGGGAACAAATCTGTATGCTATATGAGCGTTAAATTGATCAGGAGAGGTTCCAGGCCTGTCGAAGTTTGTGATTGTATGCCCTGCATTTAAAGTCACGCCGATAAGATTGCTGCCTATAAATCCACTTCCTCCCAAAATGAGTAATCTAGCCATGGAGCGAAGGTAGTTTATTCTTTTATTTAACTCATAATCTCGTCCAAGAGGAGGGGATTAGATCTTTTGTATTGTTCCTACTGTCGTTGAACCACTTTATTGGAGCAAAAACCAACTTGTGAGGATTAGCATTGAGCCAAGCACCCCACCAGCTAAAACTGCTATTGGCAATGATATGGTGACGACAATGCCTCATCAATTGTATGTCGAGAAACGCCTTTGAACCATCATTTCCTGTTACAAAATGTATGGGGAAATTTGATTGAAGATTTTCTTTGCACCATGCGGGGTCGTCGGAAAAAACAAAGTATTCAGGTTGATCCACACGCTGCTCAATTTGAAGCATGCAACGTTTGTAATAATCGATGTTGCAAGAGCCGTGAACTTGAGCTACTTCGGGATTTTTCACCATATCGCCTCTTCGAACATGCATAGAAACGGGGCAATTTGAAGCTACGATCTTTTGAAGCATTTCAATTGCCGTTTCCTCTTTTGAAATATCGATAGAAAAGATGTCACGAATTTGATTCGCTATTGGAAGAAAGTACTGCTCAGATTGCCAATAGCCGGAGATATACACTGGATTTCTTGCCTCAAAAAACCGAGGATAAAAATGAAAATGTGGCTCAACAAAAGCCCACTGTTTGTGGATAGGCTTTGCTCTGTTGATTCGATGCTTTATTCGATTAATAACTCCAACAGAAGACGGGCGAATGAACTGATTAACAACTTGTTCATCGGCATACTTCTCTAAAGACGGATAAACAGTTAATTCGAAATTTCTTGGAGTTTGAGCTTTGTCGGCATGTTTAAACCATGAAACATCGAGCAACAATTCGGCATTCAATTTTGCTGCAAGCGCTTTACCTGCTGCATACTGGAACATTTGATTTCCTAAACCACTATTGATTTCAACAATTACCATATTAGAAAACATTGAAATGATTTAGCTTATAGAAAATACGGTAGGTAAGCGGTTTGTTTATTCGGCAACCAAACAAGAGCAGTTTTGCAAATGCAGGAATTGGCGCGTTGAATTGTATCGCTTTGAGATCTTTTAAATCATCAACATGAAATGTTTTGAATAGATCCAATAAACGATGCCGCATTATTTTACGGTTGATTGCATCGAATTTTCCGATATGCTTTTGATAACAATAGAGAAATTCCCGAATCTCCACTTCACGGTTATCTTTCAACCCAGTAGTAAGCTGTTCTTCTGAAATAACAGTAGTGATCAAACGCTGTTGGACATTCTTAATCTTGTTTGTTTCGATAATGCGATTGTAATACTCAATATCTACAAGCCAAATCAGTGCTTTATCATATTTCAATGAAATTGAGCGTTTGAAAAAACCTGTACTTGGCGCTCCAATGAGATTTTTATGAAACAAATAAGCAGGATAGGCTGCGATCTTGTCCAAATGATCAGAATCTACAACGTAAGGAAACTCCTCGTCATTGTTGGAGTCCAGAATATTTGTGCCACAATAAAAATAATCAATTTGAGGCGATTTTTCTGCTTCATCGACAAAGCACTGAAACGCATTAGGCGAATTGAAATAATCGTCATGGTGAATTAACTTAATCCATTCACCTTTTGCATGCGAAATTGCGGAATTCCAATTATCTGGGGAACCCTTTGGCGTTTTATTTCTAAAATAAAACAATGGAAACTGAAACCCTGTTTTACATAAACTCTCAACTTCATTGCTAGTACTGTCATCGGTAACAATAACTTCAAAATCCCGATAGGTTTGATTATCAATAGACTGGAGCAATTTCAGTAACTTGTCCGCTTGATTATAAGCAGGAATACAAATTGAAATCATTGGATTCATAAACTTTCGAATATCATCTTTTTCCTTAAAGAAACATCAACCTAGATTAGCCCATTTCCCGCAAATATTCTATAGATCTGCAACAAGTGAATCTTCAACATTTGTGAGTCAAAGTTAAAAACTTATTTACTTTCAATAATTCAAAACATTCTATATACAGTAATCAAAATGTTCAAGCGCAAATGGGCAAAAAAGTCAAAGGGTTTTCCGTTCTTCATATACTCCCTCAAAAGAATGAAAGAAGGTAAAATGTTAAATGCCTTATTATTCAGCGACCTTGACAGAATGCTGGTTGCAGAATTTATTTGTACCGCATTTTCTTTCTCAAATCGTTTGATTGTGTAGGAATAGAAAAAATTTATTCAGTGATAGGTTTTGCGTTTGCGTGTTATCCATAATCACGGAACTGGATTAGAAAAACTATTGATTCTTCGATTTCTTTTAAAGCCGCAATATTTTTAAGGCATCATGCTAGCAAAACAGATGAAATTCAGATACGTTCGGCATTAATCTTTTTTATGTTGAGAAAATTCTTTCAGTGTTTCAAAAATTACGGAAGTCTCACAGAATAAAAGCTTCTAAAAAGAACCAATCAACTTAACATTAGAAAGAGTTCTTGAAAACAGCTGGTTAATCTGTCTTCATTCTGATCCGAAATAAACATTTTATAGATACTACTGATTTTAAACTTTCGAAAACCTTTCCTTTTCAATGCAATCGAGTCATCTTTAAAATGGACGCACAACGGTTGCTGATAAAATAAATTTATATTGTTCGTTGATTCAAAAAGAATAAACGATTAGATTCATTTGATTTAAATCTATTTAGATTCCCAGCGATATCTTTAGAAGCGGCTCTTTCGTTTCAATGCATTTAAATTAGTTTTAAAAACGACCAATTAACAGCATAAAATGCAAAACGAAGACTCAATCCAAAAATGAAAAAATTTAATTGTCACATTAAGAGGCACTTGTATTGATTCTGAAAAAATCCTGAAAAATAATAAACAAACTTTCTGAAAGTCTGTTTAACAAGTGTAGCGTTAGTTTGATTTAGGTATGAGGCGGGACTTGAGAAAGTTTCGCCTCACTTTTTTTGGTATCCTCCGGAAACTCGCCAAAAAATCCGAATAAATACTCCAGGGCCTGATTTCCATGCAATCTTCAGAAGAACATTTTCCCAGCCAACATAAATCTCGTTGATCGCGCGAATCATAAATGATTCTGCTGTTTTAAGTTGATTAAGTTCGTTCAGCCGAAACACCAATTTTTTAAAAACATCTTTCAGATGTATGTTTCGCTCAGTTGTTTTTCCGCCTGGCATTTCTAGCAGCGCCTCAATAAGAGGGAAAAGGGCCTTTGTTTCGGAGGAGGTCGAAGAATCTATATGAACTCGGTAAAACAACAGCGGTTCAGAAATACCCAACAGCGAATACCCCTTGGTTAATAAATTCACCCACAACAAATAGTCCTCGCAATTTTGCACATTTAAATTTTCCGGAAACCCGTCCACCCGTTGAAGAGTAACTTTCTTTGCCAAAACCGAGGATGTTGGTATTCTATTTTGTGCGTGAAATTCGCAAACAGCAGCTTCGCCATGATATAATTGATCAACGACGCCAAAGCGGAGTTCTCTCAATTCCATATTGTTATTTAAACAAATGTATCCGTTTGTGAAACTCAAGTCGGCGTCTGCTTGGATAGTCTTTTTTAATTGAAGATTGAGTTTGTTTGGTGGCCAAAGATCATCTGCATCTAAAAATGCAATCCATTCTCCGGCAGCATGTTTAATTCCAGTGTTTCTTGCTTTGCCTTGTTTAGAATTAGACTGATGAACTGTCTTTATTCTACAATCCTCTTCGGCTAATTTTTCCGCCAACTCAGCAGACCCATCGGTTGAACCATCATTCACCAAAATAATCTCCCAAGAGGAATAGGTTTGCTCTTGAACACTTTTTACTGATGCCCTCAAAAAGTTAACACTGTTATAAACAGGCAAAACAACCGAAACAAAAGGCAACTCCTGATTCATGGCAAAAATCGTTGGATGAGTTTCTCACGTTTACGTATTCTAAGCCATTCGCTGAACTTTGGAAAGACCTTATTCTCAAAAACGGCCTTAATGATTTTATACTTCAAGCTATTCTCTGAAATGATGTAATTGCCTTTAAATTTACCCATGCCAAAATCTTCTGGGCTGTAATGTTTAAATCGAACGCCAAAAGTGCCGAAGAAAAAAGCAAACATAAGCGCTATCTCTTTGGGTTTGGGTTGTAAATCTTTTCTTAACAGCTCAATCAATTCTTGATGTGTTTCAGGTTCATATGTCCCCCCTAGATTATGATAAAAAGATTTCCCTGCTAAAATGCTTGGTTTTTCCATGAATGTAGCTTCCATTCCTATGGTTGAACCAAATGTAATTACTTGCGATGCATGGCTAACTAGGTTGTAAGTACTTATGAGTGAGTTGGCAGGAATGATTGTTAAATGTGGACTTTTTATTGCCAGAAGAATTCGTAAATCATGGTTGTCCACTTTCGCTAAATGCGGATGAATTCTGAGGTAAATATGAATATTCTCTATGTCCTTGGTATCGTTTATGATTTTTAAAATTCCATCAGTTTGATTGGCATAAAGATGATTTTTCCATTCGTCATTTAAAGAGGCAAATTCATCTTCAGAGGAATTACAAATAAGAATGTTTTTTTTTGAGACATCCCAATTTTCAGGAAGCTCGAATGTTTGGTTCTCTAAGAAAGAAAACCAATTTTCCATTTTACCTCCTATACGGGTTTGAAACCATTGAGTGGCTCTCTCAATTCGTTCAGATGGATCGGCCTTTTCCCAGTTCTCGATGATTAACCTTTGGGTATTCTTTAAATCGTGAATACTCGTATTTTCGAACAAAGAGTAAAAAGGCATTGAATTTCCGCGTTCATGTAAAATGCATTTAACATGCACCGATTTACATGCTTGTAATACTGCTTTTGTATGTGAAAGTCGGCCATTAAACACGTAAACTATTTCAGTTGAGTTTTCTTTCAGATAATTAATCATGCTGAAATAAACACCCAAACACCCAATGATATAACGCTCAACCCATTTGGGGTCTAAAGTTGGATTAGGATCTCGAAAATAGGATATAATAGAGGATGCTACTGAATAGCCTATTTCATAATTATCAACTTTCAATTTTTTAAGTTCGGCAACATTTACAAACGCTTTGGGGACTTGCTTAATGCGCAACTTATCTTCTTCAGTTAAATAAAAAAACCGTTTTATCTCAGGTTTTTTATTGAGGGCAGCATATCCATTCTTCCGCTTAGATATACATCTTTCGCATGCTTCAGGATGATAGAACGGATTGATATCGCAAGCCGGTAAATCACTTTCGCAAATCAGTTGAACAACATGATCTCCTTTTTCTTGATGATCATAAATGATCTCTAGCTCTGTTTCGTAATGCGATGCTAGAAGTGTATGCGAATTGAATATGGCAACATTCATTGTCTTACTGTACAATAGTTCGAATCAGCATAAATGCTTCAGCGTGATTTTTACCTATGGCAACGCCCCAACGTCGAGCCTGAATGCGAAGAGCCTCAGGTGAACGTGGATGAGGATATGGTCGCTTTTCGAATTCATAACTCTCCATTCCCTCAATCTTTGCTTCGACTTGTTCTTCAGAAACCGACATGTAAAAATTGGGTAGAAACGGATTCGGATAATTAAAGGCTTGCCATTCTGTAGATGATGGCGTTTCAAAACAAATTAAAGTATGTACGTTCTCATGCGACATAGGGCGGATAGAAGTTACTACCGCTTCAAAAGTTCTACGATGATCAATGTTTGTATCTCCTCCATGATGGGTGAAAATGATTTCAGGTTGAAATTCCTTTTTCTCCTTTTCAATCACCTTTACTAAATCGAGCAAATCAACACTATCGAAACGATTATCTGCAAAATTGTAAATACCCGCCGATTGATATCCAATGGCTTCCTGCGCTTTCTTAATATTTGCTCGATGAATTTCCAAGTGTTTCGCCCATTTTTCGGGATCACGATCATCCGAACGAGAGGTAATTCCTTCTCCCAAAATAATTACTCGAATTTGGCAATTGAATTCATCAATTAAGCGCTTCATCGTTGCACCGCAACCTAGTAGTTCATCGTCGGGATGAGCCGCAACTAGAAGAATGCGTTTATTTCGAAAATCAATCATTTCAGAGTGTAATGGGTTTGTTAAAGCCTGAAGCCAAAATGCCGTTTTCAGCAAGCAAACACGGCACACCTCCAATGATAGGATACGCCATTAAGCTCTCATTTCCATAATAGCAATCTCCCGAACGCTCAAGTGCACCGCCTGTAATTGGACAAACAAACTGTGGCGAAACCGGAGTTGCAGCTGTATCCTTTTCAATAATTAAAAGTCCTGTTGGGTTTAAAGGATTGATGGTGTAATCAAACAAGCGATACTCAACTACCTTATAACCAAGTTGCTCAGCTGTTGCTTTTAATCCACGAACATATCCATGATGTTCCATGCGCGCTTTGGCTTCATCAGAAGCTAGTTCATAAGCAGGTTCTAGCAATACCAAGTATTTACTAGCAATACGATACAATTCTTGAATCGCTTCTTTTTCGCGACCTCCATTGGGCTCAATCGAATGTGATGTGTAAACCACATCAACACTATTGTCCTTTAAAGGAATATTGAATAAATCGCCTGTAAACAACCAATCGGTGGATACATTTTTAGAGGCCGCGAATGCTTTTGCGCAATTAATACGTGACCATGAAATGTCGAATCCGCATGCTGCAACAGGAGGATTTTTCATCTTCTCAATCACATTGGCTAGCGTAGTTGCTTCTCCAACTCCTGCTTCTAATACCGATTGATGATTCCCCAAACCTTCAATTAATTCAGCAATTGCGCCAGTATATAGGTCAACAAATGCACGATTGTTTTTATAGGTTTCAATATACGTTCCCGCTTGGAGATCGTAACTGATCTTGATGGATTCAATCGAATTGTTACGACTGTTATTTAAGTTTCTGAAATACTCCATCACGTTAGCTCCAGAGTCGAACAGTTCTTTTATCTTTTTGATTTCGCTGTACATGATTAACTAATTATATCCCAAGAAGCGGGAGTCCCTTTATCGAGTGCTTTTGTGGCTTTTTTGCCAATGATTTCGTTGAGGTGGCGAGGTGATAATCCAAATCCGGGACGAATTGAACGGATGTTTTCTTTAGTAAAAACTTCTCCTTCGGCCATATCGGTTACAACATAAAGCGAACGAGCAAATTCACGGTTCTTTGCTGATTTTGCTGATAATTCTAACGATGCCAGCCCCATCGCTTTTTCTACATCGCGAACGTTTTGAATCATTAAACCAAACTCCGATGGATTCATACTAAATGCCGCATCGGGTCCGCCAAGAGAGCGATCCATAATGAAGTGTTTTTCAATGAGTGTTGCACCTAATGCTACGGCTCCCATAGGAACAACATAACCCAGCGTATGATCCGATAATCCTACCTGAACACTAAACTTTTCGCGAAGCAATGGAATGGTATTGAGGTTTACTTCTTCTAATGGAGTAGGATAGGAAGAAGTGCATTTAAGCAGGATGATTTGATTGTTCCCCATTCTGCGACATGCTTCTACAGCCTCGCGAATGTCCTCTTCTCGTCCAACACCTGTCGACATTATGATAGGCTTCCCTTTAGAAGCAGCATGTTCGATGAGCGGAATATCGGTAATTTCGAAAGAGGCTATTTTATAGGCAGGAACGTTCAGATCTTCCAAGAACTCCACCGCATCATGATCAAATGGAGAAGAGAAAAACTCCATGCCCAATGAATGCGCTAATTCTTGCAATGGCTTATGCCATTCCCAAGGTGTATAAACTTCGCTATATAATTCAAAAAGCGATTTGTTATCCCATAAGGTTCCACCACCAATAATGAAATCTTTTTTACGGGAATCGATGGTGATGCTTTCGGGACGTGCTGTTTGCAATTTCAAACAATCAACACCTGCTGCATGCATTGCCATTACAGATTCAACAGCCAATTGGTAATCCCCATTGTGATTACAGGATAATTCTCCGATGATAAAACTAGGATGCCCTTTTCCAAGCGTCCGTTTTCCAATTTTTATTTCACTCATCCTTCAAAAGAAAGCAAATTTTTATAACCCTCCGGAATGATTGACTTGAAAGGCAATCCAGTGAAAAATTTCACACCACGGCGGCGAAGGAAATCACGGAAGTCTTCTTGTATTTCATCAAGACTTCCTTCAATCTCCATTGATTGTGTATTGTATGCTAAACCATTGCAGTAAATGGTTTCGTTTGAAGCATCGTAGTGTAACTCTGCTTTGATGTTTTTGTAATCACAAAGTTTCTGGTATTCTTCAAAAATGTCGGCGATTTTCTTGGCGTTCGCTTCTGGATCTCGGTTTGGATAAACATTTTCTCGTATGATTTTTATTGGCATTCCTGCCGCAAAACAACCATTCGGAAGGTTTTTATTGATGAGCGAATTCACGCCAATCACCACGTTGTCTCCAATTTTAACATTGGCTAAAACGGTACTCTTTGCAGGAAGCCAAACGTGTGAACCAATTTCTACTGGACCAAATTCAGCAGGGAAACCGTTTAGGACTGCAGGATAAGAACCATGAGTCCATATATCTACATACTCACCTATACCTACATCATCACCAATGCTGATGGAATAATTGGTATTGAGTTTTACCCAAGCACAAATCATCACACCATTTCCAACACGTAAAAAGGAATCGTAGTTAAATCGTCCTCCATGACCTACAACAATATGCGAATCGAGGAAGAGGTAATTGCCAAACTGAATTTCTCTTGCGCAGAAATTATTATTACTTCCGATAAAACTGTTGTGCCCCAATTGAAAAGTGCCTTCAACCAATACACTGTTGGAATCACCTATTTGGCAATAATCTTCAATAATGCATTTCGTTGCACGAATGGTGGTGTTCTTCCCAATTCTTGCATGTTGACCAATACTGATTTCTTTCCCTATGAACCAAGAGTTCTCTCCGATTGCAATTTTCTTCATATCACTTAGAAGGTATTAGCCTGAATTAGGATTCGGGGTAAAATTTTATTTTCACAAGCAAGAACTTCATGAAGTTGTATTCCAGCTCACTAAGTGTCTTTGTATAGGTTCTCGTTGAAACATTGAAATAAGATATTCCTTCTTTGAGCCCTTCTTCTGGGAAATCTGTAACAATCTGAATTTTATCAAAATATTCTTTAAAATTGGGATTGACTTCAAAAAATTCATCTTTCTTCTTGAGCATCACTTGGAATTTATCTTCAGTGCTTATTTCAAGGTATTGATTTCCCATTTTATCGGTCATGTCTTTTGCTGGTGATCCGGCATAAATCCGGTTTTCTTCCATGTCTTTCACTATCACCGAACCGACCATTGCCATACTTTTCTTTTTGGCGTGAATCGGGCTAACAATGCAATGTCCTACAAACCAAACATCATCTTCAACAATAAGTGGTTTAACAGAATCAAATCGGCATCCTTCCAACACATCCCCAAACATAATGTGCGACCAAAGCTGAGAGTAGGCACCAACACCAACTCCATTTCCAATGAAAGTCCCTCCTTCAGAATCGATAACACAGTTTTGCCCAAACCAGCAGGAACTTCCGATGTGACATTCTTTGTCGCCACTCCCAAAAGCATGGTTATGAATCATAGTATAATCGCCTACAATAAATTCTGGGTAAAAGAACTTGCTATCTCTTCCAATAAAAGCGCCGTCACCGATAATTACACGCCTCGCCTTCTTTCCAAACTTCGCACCTATATACACTCCATCTTCAATGGTCACATGCTTTCCAATGTGAATCTCATCAGCTTCAATCCGATAATTCCCCATACATTTATATTAGTCAAGCAAAGTTATCCAAATTATCAAAAGGGAAGGCTTTATTGAAGCGATTGGATGGCTTCGCGTATACGTGCCGGACTTTTGCCATCAATCAGTTGGCCCCCATGATAAAAAAAGGGGGATTTTACATCAGGATTTATCAATTCCATAAAAGGACGTGCATATCCTTTTTTTATCAATAAATTATTTAAAGGCATTTGATTATCAGCAATAGGAAAGAGGTATAAGCTTCCACCCGAACATAAATATTCTAAGGCGACGGTACTGGGTGAAAGAACAGCAATGGCCGCATTTTTCATCAGTTCAGCCATCTCCACTTCACTTAACGAATAAAATACCTGAATGCGTGATGGTGAATTTTCCGCGAATGACTTCAATGCGTATAAGTGAGGATTGACGGCCCCAGCTACAATTTGAAAAGCAAAATCAGGATGCAGCGGAATGATCTGCTCTATTAATTGTTGAGTGTTATTTTCAGGATCAGCGCCACCTAAACAAATCAACACATTCTTGTTGTTTTTAGGAAGAATTCCTTGTTGTGCTTGTGTGATAAAATGAGGACGAAGAATACAGTAGTTAAATCCTAACAAGAACTGCGTGTATTCTTCAGCATCATAATCTTCGGGTGTAATACCATCTACATGGTTGATAATTAAATCAGCCACATAATGGAAGGCGTTTACATCATCAATAAAAATAAGCCCTAAGCTGTTTTTGCGAATGATTTCTTGGTATTCTGTGTCAAATAAATAGCCATCCAATACAACGCATTCTTTTCCGCTTAGGCATTGTAATACTATCCAATGCGCCTCTGAGTGTATGTCTTTTTGTGTTGGAATAAGCAATTGCGACCCATCATCTAAAATGGCGATGGCTTCTTTGTCTTCTTCGCGTAACAGATACACACACTCGAATGCGTCATCGATCATGTTTTTCAATGATTTGATTCGAATGATATGCCCAAGTCCTATGACTCCATTCCCGTTGGCTCGGAGGTAAACACGCGTTTTCATTAAGCTTTCTCCAAGAATGCCAAAACAGCTTGAATTACAAAATCTTGCTCCTCATTGCTAAGTGCAGGATACATTGGCAAACTAAGGCATTGCTCGTAATACAATTCAGCCAAAGGGAAGTCTCCTTTGTTCCAACCAAACTGCCTATAATAGGGCATAATGTGAACTGGAATGTAGTGCACTTGGCAAAAAATGTTTTTTGTTCGCAAGTAATCGTAAAGCGCTTTTCTTTTTGGAGTTCTAATCACATACAAATGCCATGCGTGCTGGGATCCAGAGTGAACAAAGGGAACTTCAATACCAGCTGCAGTGAAGGCTGCGGTATATCTATCCGCGATTTCTTGTCTTCTTTTGAGGCCTTGATCGGCACGGCTGAGCTGACTCAATGCCAATGCAGCTTGAAAATCGGTTATTCTGTAGTTGTAGCCTAGCTCTTGCATTTCGTAGTACCAGCCACCGTGGTTTTCGGTGAGCAGTTCGGCTTCACGTGTAATTCCGTGTGTGCGCAAACGGAGCAAGTGCTTGTAAAGCGATTCGTTGTTTGTGGTAATCATTCCACCTTCACCAGCAGCAATATGCTTTACTGGATGAAATGAGAAAATCGCGAGGTCGGCATAGGTTCCGCTTCCACAAGAAATTGATTCTCTTGCTGAATTGTTGAAACTTCCGCCAGGGGCGTGACAAGCATCTTCGATGATCCAACAACCAAATTCATCTGCAAGTGCTCGAAAACCTTCCAGATTTACAGGCAAACCAGCAAAATCCACTGGAATGATGCCGCTAAAAAATCCTTTGGGCTTGGATTCGAGCAGCGCTCTTGTTTTTTCTAGACTGAGGATGAATGTATCAGGATCGATATCGGCAAACCAAACTTCTCCACCGCAATAACGAACGCAGTTTGCAGAGGCAGCAAAAGTTATCGGAGTAGTAATTACTCTTGTTCCTTCTTTCACTCCAAGCGCCATTGCACATAAATGCAAGGCAGCCGTACCATTCGAAATAGCAACAGCATACTTCGCCCCAACATAGGCAGCAAATGCGGTTTCTAGCTCAGCTATTTTAGGTCCTTGCGTTAAATATTCTCCGCGCAGCACTTCGTTAACAGCTAAGATATCTTCGTCGGTAATAGTTTGACGGCCATAAGGAATAGGGAAGGAAGAAAGTGTAGAATGCATGGACCTTATTTTTTTGTTTGTTGAATGTGCCAAATTGCTTCAGCCATTTCTAAGTCTTCTAAATCGTCAATATCAATGGCACTTTGCCAGCTAATGGGGAAAAATCGGTAGCGTGGGGTGTAAAAACTTTTGAATTTGCGGAGATGTTTTGTATCGCTAATCCAAGTGGCGCCAGTTGGACAAAAAAGCGTTTCTAAGTCTTGCGATCGTTTAAATCGAATGCTCTTAGGAAAAACAGCTTTGGCAATGCCTTCTTCATTTATTTTATGCGACCACCAAGGATTCATCCAGCCAAATTTAAACGAACTAATACTCGAAAGACTGGGCTTTTTTAGGAAATCTAAATATTGATCTTTGATGTCTTGGCTATTCCGTAAAGGGCAATTCGCCATCAGTTGAATAACAGTATTGAATGTCTTCCCGGTTAATTGTTCGTATTCGTTCAAGGCGCTTAAGGTTGCTTCACTCACTGGAGCAAAATCGTCTTTCGCACTTGTTCTTAAAAAAGGAACTTCAGCACCCGCTTTTCTGCTGATTTCGGCAATTTCTTCATCATCGGTACTAACAAGCACCGTGTCAATAACTCCACTTTCGAGTGCTGCTTTAATTGTACGACAAATCATGGGTGTGCCGTCAGCAAATGGAATAATGTTCTTTTTATAAATGCGTTTTGAACCGCCTCTTGCTGGAATGATTCCGATAACCGGTCCGTTTTCCTTTACCATATCGACCAACCTCCATCAACAATTAGATTGTGTCCTGTCATTTTTATGTCTGGATGCTGAACCATGAATTCAATGGGGGCAATAAAATCCGATTCTTTCAACATTTCTTTTAATGGATTTAATTTAGCATAGCGTTTTTTGAAATCATCGTTTGTTCGACCTTCAATTCCGCCTAGCGAAATACAATTTACATGAATATTATTCTCAGCTAAACGAACTGCCAATTCTTTAGTTAGGTGGATTTGTGCAGCTTTCGTAACGCCATAGTGAATCACTGAACTGCTTTCAAAATGATCGTATAAACGCGGGGAAGGAGCAACAACTCCGTACATAGAAGAAATGAAAATAACTTGTTTGAGTGGGTGCTTGTTTAGCACGAGTTCCATGGTTAAACGGTATGGAACAACAACATTTACCCGAAATTCATTCATGAAATTTTCTTCAGAAACAAGAAAGTGATCCTCTGTTTTAAGGTAATGAAGACTACGTGCATTATGAATGATTTGGCTTATCAAAATGGACTTATCTGTTAATTCCTTAACGAGTTTCTCCGCAGCATTTTCTTTAGAGAAATCGGAAATGACATAAACAGGTTGAGGCGCATCTGTAACAGCTACTTCTTCCTGCAATGCAATTGCCTTTTCTTGGCTGGTTGAAGTAAAACAAACCGAATAGCCAAGGGTACAAAAATGCTTTACTAAGGCATTTCCAATTTTGCCTGTTCCGCCTGTTATGAGTATATAGTCTTTGTTCATCCTTTTAAGCCTTTCTCTAAAATAGTAATTATCTCTAAAGTCTCTGTTCTAGCGATAGGAAGCGATCTGCCAATAACTACATTATCAACAAAACACAAGAGCGAGGCCTTAAAACAATTGTAGGTATCGCCGAACGACAATTTGCCGCTTTGCTTGCTGCCTTCATAGTTTATTTCTAAAGGAGATGGATGATCTCCAGTACATCTAAAACGGGCACTCGCATTTTCCCATTTTACGATCACATCATCCGAAAATTCATCTCCAGTATTACTTACACTTAAGAGTTTTCCTCTGTGAGGTAATAATTGAACCGAAGGCTCTAGAATATGAATGCCGTATTTGTTCCAGCGCTTACCAATACTAGCCTCAACATATTGAATTTGAACCTTAAGTTCCGCTGCTAATTGAAATTCCTTTGCAAAACGAAGCGCCGAACACGTAAATAGCTGCCATTCATGTTGGCAGTTCTCAAGCATTGATTGCGCTTCTTGAGTAGTATAGGCAAAAGGCTTGTCAATGAAGATGGGAATTCCAGCTTTTAAGAAAGGCAATGCGTATTCGAAATGCGTTTCAGCATCATCTCTTGCAAGCAGCACTGCGTCCACTTTATCAGTCATCTCTTCCAACGACTCACATACATAATCAATGTAGGAAAACTGAGCAATAGCTCTACTTTGCTCAATGTCTTGTGTCCAAACACACGTTATGCGCGCATGCTGGATTTGATCTTCAGGAAACTGCTGTTTGGATAAATAATCGGGGATGACCGGAAAAGGGCAGTCTTGGGCATATTCCTGATTGTACCCATTAAATATGGCCGACCAACTATAGGGATGACCGTTGCCTTCGCTAATTCCAATTATTCCTAGTCGTAGCATATTCAATTTGATTTAGGCCACATAGAAGGGATGATAATTTCTACTGGCAAATCTGCTGGAGGGGGAGGAATGGAGGATACTTCTTGCTTTAATGCAGTGATATTCATTTCCAATTGATCTTTTGTATTTATGCCAATAACCGTTTTATCAATGGCCTGATGGTTCAAGCAAAATTGTAGTGCTGCATTTATCCTTAATTCAGTTGAAGGAAATGCTTCATCGAATGCAGATAGCCATGCTTTCAGAGGTTGAAAAAATGGAGGAAGTTCGTTGGGCGACATCAACAATAAGCCTTGCAAAAAGGCCGAACGAACATGAATTTCTGTCCCCGCCGATTTTAAATCTATTAGAATTGATTCAAATCTTCGGTCAAGAATATTGAAAGGAACTTGAATGATATCCGGAATTCCAAGCAATGAAATGATTGTAGTTAGCTGTTCTGGCGCATAAACCGATGCTCCAATTTTACTAATCAATCCTTTCTCCTTGGCAGTTTGCGCTTCGGAATAAATAGAAGGATGTGCTATTAATTGATCTGGATCATGACATAACCAGCCATAGATAGAATGAAGATTCAATCGTTGCAGACTCTCTTTTAGTATTCCATCCAGTGTTTTTCCATCTTTTGGAAAAGGGAACTTACTTACAATGTTAAACGGCGATAGCGAATTGGTCCCTAGAACACGCTCGCTATCTCCATAATTGTAAGAAGTATCTATTGTATCAATGCCATAATTCTTGGCTGATGCAAGTATTTGGGCAACTTCAACGGGAGGCGTTTTTCCATAGCTATTATTGATGCCATAGTTAACGCCAAATTGTACTGATCCTATTGCGATTTTCGATAAACCAGAAGCTTCCAAACGAATTCCAATTATGCACTCTAATTGATTAGGGTAAAGATATCTTTAATTAATCATGGTGATGTTTCGAGATTAGGGATTTGATTTCTTCCACACTAAGCCAATCTTCATTCGTTCCTGAATTATAACAAAATCCCGGCTCTACCATTTTTCCGCCTTTACTTTCATAGTATTCTTGGATTTTGGGTTTGCCTTGCGGGAGTATGGCATAATATTTTTCCAAGTCGATTGTATTAAATGAATCAGAACTAGTGATCATTTCCTCATGAAGTTTTTCACCAGGGCGAATTCCCACTATTTCGTGCTTTGCTTCTGGAGCTATGGCTTTTGCTACATCGAGAATTTTATAGGAAGGGATTTTCGGAACAAAAATCTCACCACCAATAGCGTGTTCAACAGCAAAAAGAACCATTTCCACTCCTTCTTCCAAAGAAATATTGAAGCGAGTCATACCCACGTCAGTGATTGGGAGCACTCCATCAGCCTTCTTTTTCATGAAGAAAGGAATCACTGAACCTCTTGATCCCATTACGTTTCCGTAGCGAACTACTGAAAAACGAACATCATGTTTGCCTTTAATATTGTTTGCGGCTACAAATAGCTTATCTGAACACAATTTTGTTGCGCCGTAAAGATTAATCGGAGCAGCGGCTTTATCGGTTGATAGAGCAACTACTGTTTGAACTCCGCAGTCTAATGAGGCATCAATAATATTTTGGGCGCCCAAAACATTCGTCTTGATAAACTCAAATGGATTGTATTCAGCTGCTGGAACTTGCTTAAGCGCCGCGGCATGAATCACTACATCAATACCTTGAAATGCTCTTTTCAAACGATCTACATCACGAATGTCTCCCAGGAAATATCTCATGCATGGATACTTACTTTCAGGGAATTCTTGTGCCATTTCGAATTGCTTCAATTCGTCGCGTGACAAAATCACTAAACGCTTCACATCGGGATAACGTTTCAAGATAATTTCTACTAGTTTCTTTCCAAGAGAACCGGTTCCGCCGGTGATCAAGATTCGCTTATCGTTAAGAGGCATGTTCGTAGATTCTTGTCAAAAAAGTTTTTGTTCAAATGTAAAAGGAAGGTCAAAGTAACCTATCACATGCAGCGAATTTGTCCCTTCAGGGATGTTCACTACTAAAGGTGCTAAAAGGTTATCCACCACGTCGAAAGCCGTTTCAGCTCGGTTATCGCCAAGCCAAAAATACGTTTCGTATACGCCAGGCCGAAGTGGCAAAGCGTTAAATTCATAAGTAAGTTGAAGCGTTTGACCTGCCTTAAATGGGCCGTTCGACACTACATTTCTTCCAGTGGAAGTAATTACGTCTCTCGTTCTTCCTGATCGCAAAGAGACACTGGCCAACAATTCATTGATGTCTTCATTTACCCTAACAACCATCTTTACTATTACCTTGTCGCCTTGTTTAAATTCGTTGGTTTTTTCATCAGAAGAATTTAGCATTTCGATGTGCTCATAACGAACTACCCCATTGCCACGGCGAACTGTAGGATCGTTCAAGGCTGATTGGTCTTTCAGTCCGGTATTCATGTTCTGCTTCACATAAGCACGGATCACATCGTCGGTGTCGCCATCCATAAATTGAGCACCTTGTTTGAGCATAATTGCCCGTGTGCAGAGATCAGCAACAGCGCCCATATTGTGGCTCACAAAGAGGACTGTTCTGCCTTGGTCTGAAACTTCTTTCATCTTTCCAAGGCATTTTGCTTGAAATTCTGCATCACCAACCGCTAAAACTTCGTCGATGATTAAAATATCTGGATCGAGATGTGCCGCAACCGCAAAGGCCAGTCGAACGTACATTCCTGACGAATATCGCTTTACAGGCGTATCGATATACCGCTGAACACCAGCGAATTCTACAATTTGATCGAACTTCGAACGAATTTCAGCTCTTCGCATTCCTAAAATGGTTCCGTTCAGGTAGATGTTATCACGACCACTTAAATCGGGATGAAATCCGGTACCAACCTCTAACAATGACGCTACTTTCCCACGAATTTTTATTTGACCACTCGTAGGTGCCGTAGTTCTCGAAAGAATTTTTAACAATGTGGATTTACCTGCTCCATTTCTGCCTACTAAACCTACGATCTCTCCCTCTTTTACTTCGAAATTAATGTCTTTAAGCGCCCAAACATAGTCTGAACTTCCCGCAGAAATTCGGTCGTTTAGTTCTGCATTCATTTGATGAGGATTCGATCTTCCACTGATTTTGTGGAACAGCGCTCGAATATCTTCGGTAAGTGTAGAAGACCCAACATCGCCGAGGCGAAACATCTTTGAAACATGGTCAACGTGTACAACTGTTTTCATAGGCTTATACAGTATCCATGAAATTACGTTCTGTGCGGCTAAAAAGGATCAGCCCTATCACCATCAAAACAGCAGTAAAAAAAGCACTTCCTCCCAATTGAAGAAGATTGAATCGATCGGAACCCATCAAAAGGTGTCGGAATATTTCGATCATCGGACTCAATGGATTCCAATCGAAAATCCATCGCAGATTTTCAGGAAAAAAGGTGTACGGATAAATCACTGGCGTTGCGTACATTAAAAACTGAACCGCAAAGGGAACAATATTGCTTAAGTCGCGATACTTAGTTGTTAATGAAGAGATAATTAAACCAATCGCCATCCCCGAAAGGGCCATCAATAGAAGAACTATCGGTAGCGCCCAGATTAAATGCCATTGAATGTTTGGAGCCGATCCAGTCAACCCAAAATAGGCCATCACAACGAGCAAGAAGGCAAATTGAACAAAAAACTTCACCAAGGCCGAAAGCACAGACGAAAGCGGCACAATTAATCTTGGAAAATAAACCTTGCCGAAAATGGAAGCGTTCGCCCTAAATGTTGAAGATGTTCGATTTATACAATCAGCAAAATATCCCCAAGAAATTACGCCGCAGAGATAAAATAAAATCAGGTTATCCGATCCTGTTGGAACTTTTGCAAACATCCCAAAAATGATCACGTAAGTGAGAGCATTGAGCACAGGAGGGATGATAAACCAAAAAAAACCGAGCAAGGTTTGCTTGTAAACTGTTACAATATCTCTTCTTACGAGCAGAACAAGTAAATCACGGTATTCCCAAAGGTCTTTGAAATTAAAATCAAAGAGTTTCCCTTTGGGCTTGATGATGAGATTCCAAGAAGATTCGTTAGCGTCGGTCACAGTTTTCACTCAGGTGGCAAATCTAATATATTTTACACAATGCTAAATTGCTGATAGTCACTTAAAAAAATCAAAGACTAGGTGCTATCTCTGCATATGTGGTGGATATCCCACTTTCAAGAGAAATTTTCGGATTCCAGCCCATTGCATTGATTCTACCCGAATCCATCAGTTTTTTCGGGGTTCCATCGGGCTTCTCGGTATTGAACTTCAATTCACCTTCGAAACCAACAATTTTCTTCACCAACTGAGCAAGATCTCCAATACTGATATCCGAACCAAAGCCAACATTCACAAACAATTCTTCGTTGTATTCTTTGAGTAAGAATAAGCATGCAGCGGCCAAATCATCCACATGCAAAAACTCTCTTAATGGCGATCCCGTGCCCCAAATTTCAACTTCTGACTTTTGTTGAACCTTTGCCTCATGCATTTTTCGAATCAAAGCTGGTAAAACATGAGAATTGTTAAGATCATAGTTATCATTCGGGCCGTACAAGTTGGTCGGCATTGCTGAAATAAAATTGCAACCATATTGCCGGCGGTATGATTCGCACATTTTGATACCTGCAATTTTAGCAATGGCATAAGGCTCGTTAGTGGGTTCTAATAATCCACTTAGTAAATATTCTTCTTTGAGTGGCTGAGGCGCTAGTTTAGGATAAATGCAGGATGATCCTAAGAAAAGCAACTTTTTAACGCCATATTTATAGGCAAAATGAATTACATTGTTTTGAATAGCGAGGTTATCATACAGAAATTCGGCACGATAAATATTGTTGGCTAAAATTCCACCCACTTTCGCAGCGGCCAACACAACATATTGTGGCTTTTCATTTTGAAAAAAAGCTTCAACCGCTGCTTGATTTTTTAAATCCAGTTCAGCAGAACGTTTTCCTACCAAATTGGCAAACCCATCCGCCTCAAGCGCCCGCCAAACAGCCGATCCAACCATTCCATTGTGGCCTGCGACAAAAATCTTCTCGTTTTTCTCCACTTAGCGTAATACTTTGCCTGATTTAATTTCTTTCATCTGCTTTTGATTTCGAAACAATTCGAGATCTGCATGAACCATATCTTTCACCAATGCATCAAAGCTGTACTTGGGCTTCCAACCAAGTTGAGTATTCGCCTTGGTAGGATCTCCAATGAGCAATTCTACTTCTGTTGGGCGAAAATAAACAGGATCAATACAGATCACTTCCTGCCCAATTTCCACTTCATAATCATCATGCAAACAAGCAGTTATAAAGCCCTTTTCTTCCACACCTTCACCTTTAAACTCGATGGTGATTCCAGCTTCCGCAAAAGCCACAAGTAAGAATTCACGAACCGTTCTGGTTTCGCCCGTAGCAATCACAAAATCTTCAGGCGTTTCCGCTTGCAACATCAGCCACATGGCTTCAACATAGTCTTTTGCATGCCCCCAATCTCTCTTGGCGTCTATGTTTCCCATGTAAATTTTGTCGGTCATTCCCATGGCAATTTGTGCAACTCCACGGGTAATTTTCCGCGTCACGAAAGTTTCTCCCCGGTTAGGGCTCTCGTGGTTAAACAAAATTCCATTTACTGCAAACATGTTGTAAGCCTCTCTGTAATTCACGGTAATCCAATACCCATAAAGTTTCGCTACTGCATATGGGCTTCTCGGATAAAACGGTGTAGTTTCTTTCTGAGGAACTTCCTGCACCAAACCGTAAAGTTCTGATGTAGACGCCTGATAAATGCGGGTTTTTTGAGTCAGATTAAGCAATCGAACAGCTTCTAAGATTCTCAATGTGCCTAAACCATCCACATTGGCGGTGTATTCTGGCTCATCGAAACTCACTTTTACGTGGCTCATTGCGCCCAAATTGTAGATTTCGTCTGGTTGAACCTCTTGTATAATTCTGATGAGATTAGACGAGTCTGTTAAATCGCCGTAATGCAGGAAGAACATCGCATTGTCGATGTGTGGATCCTCGTAAAGATGATCGATGCGGTCGGTATTGAATAGTGAACTTCGGCGTTTTATGCCATGCACTTGATAGCCTTTGTTGAGCAGAAATTCTGCCAAATAAGCACCATCTTGTCCGGTAATTCCTGTAATTAATGCGGTTTTCAAATCCTTCAAATTGGGATCGTAAAAATAGGTTTTTACACTTAGTTCGCAAGTCCAACAAGCCAACTGCCATCTAAATCATCCAATATCAAACGAATACTAGTTTATTGGGGGCCATTAAACGGGCTTTTGCTTCAAGTCCTCCTGCGTGCGGGCTTTCCGCGCCAATCCCTGGCCCGTTCTCGAAGGCATAAAAATTCAGTTAATCATCAAAGAGTTTAGAAAACCCAAGACCTTTTTTTTAGAAACTCGATCCTTTGATTATCTTGTGCCAATGATCGCCGCCGACAACAGCAGAAATGCCAAACCACAATTTCTCACTATTCAAAAAGTGGTGAAATTGATGTCTCCCTTTCACAAGGAAGAATTCATGCAGCATCTTCGCGAAATTAAAGCCAGCATTCCGCTTCGCTTGGTAGAATCAATTAACAATGACTTAATTGACTCTATAAGTTCCGACGATCTTTGCACTTTGGTATATGGCAGAAACGATCTGCAAACAAAAAAAAGTTTTAACCAACTTGCCTCTCACACATTTCGACTTACTGCATTTTTAAGCAGAAATTACCCATCCTATTTGCTGCACAACATCAATAAAATTGAAGAATTAATCAATTATGGAAGACTTAAAGAAGCAAATGTTTTAGCTGAAATCCTCCTCGATATTGCAGAAAAAATTGAAGACCTCACCACCCAAACTTTAGTCCTTAGATTTTTAACCCAGCAAGCACATATTCAGAAATCACAAGCAGAGGTAATTCGCCTAAGTAACCGAATTTCTGAAGTCCTCAACTGCGATTTAAAACTGCATAACATCTACCTTTATTTGAGGAAAAACTTTAATATTTCCATTAAAGATGACTCAGTTCTAAAATCACTCGATACGCACTTTGATTACTTCGCTTCATTTCATGAATACGAATGTCATAAAATCCGAATTATCAGCAAGTTCTCAAGTTTGTACTTGCTCTATTATTACAGACCAACCGAATATTTAACCGAAAAAGTACAACTAGAAATTCAAGATTTCGAAGAGGAACTTACCAAAAATGGCGTTGTTATCCTTCCATTCATGGAAGACCTTTACAGTAAATTCAGCTTCTACAAACTCAACCTCAGCAACACCGACTTAAGTAGCAAAGAAGGCAAATTTGAATACCAAAAACTGCTCAGCCACAACCGCTATTTAAAGTTTTGGCAGAATTATGTGAACATTCCAGAATTGTACGCAATCACAATAAAAAGCACGTACTACCTTTCGCGTTATCACTGCATTAATCATCGGGAAGATTTTAGACAAGTAATTCCTTTAGAAGATCGAAACGACATTGCCCGTTTAGCAGCACGTTGCGAAGAATTAATCATCAAAGACATTTGGGAACCTGATCACATAAACGATTTAATTCATCCCACTTTATGCATTAGAAAATTGAAAAGGCGGTTTGAGTACCTCTAGATTTTCGAAGAAGTTCTCTAAAAAATGTCGTCGCTTGCCTGTCGCGGCTAATTTTAATGTGGTCTCCGAGCCCTTCCTTTGCAGA
>CANHIS010000036.1 GCA_947460255.1 Bacteroidota bacterium | reverse complement strand
ATATATGCAGCGCACTTTTCCAAACATGACTTGGTAATCTTTAGATGAACCTCGCATTTCCAGCCATTGATGCAGAATTATATGATATTCTGAATGCGGTTTCTGATCCGGAAATCCCTGTTTTGTCGATCGTACAAATGGGAGTTGTTCGCGCTGCAAGACTTGCAGATCAAGGTGTAGAAGTTACTATCACACCAACCTACAGTGGTTGTCCGGCCATGGATGTAATTGGCGATGACATCCGTAAGGCCTTGAAGAATGCTGGTTATGAATCGAAAGTGAAATTAGTACTCTCCCCAGCATGGACAACAGACTGGATCACCCCAGAAGGGCGAGAAGCATTAGAGAAATATGGCATTGCAGCGCCTTTAACGCCAGAAGCAGACAAAGAAGCCTTATTGGGTAACAAGCGAATTGTAAAATGTCCTCAATGCAAATCAACCAATACTCGTTTGGTTAGTCAGTTTGGTTCTACAGCTTGTAAGGCCTTGTTTCAGTGTGAAGATTGCTTGGAGCCGTTCGATTATTTCAAGTGTTTAAAGTAATCAACAGGTATTTAACTGAATTATAAACAGACCTGTGAATTTCAAATTTTAGGTGACGTTTACGGTATTGTTTTGCTGGTTAACTTCGTTCCGGGAAGGGGAAAGATGCGGGATTTCCCTTCAGCAATTTCAATTGAATTATCAAGAGGATTTTATTTCAAATCAATAAACAGCGTTTTCAACAGTGCTGTTCAAAGTGAATTTTTCATCGTGTTTTGGACGTTTTCCTTTTCGGTAACTTCGTTCCGGGAAGGGGAAAGATGCGGGATTTCCCTTCAGCAATTTCAACTGAATTATCAAGAGAAATTTATTTCAAATCAATAAACAGCGTTTTCAACATTGCTGTTCAAAGTGAATTTTTCAGAGTGTTTTGGACGTTTTTCTTTTCGATAACTTCGTTCCGGGAAGGGGGAAGATGCGGGATTTCCCTTCAGCAATTTCAATTGAATTATCAAGAGGAATTTATTTCAAATTAGTAAACAGGTTTTTCAACAGTGCTGTTCAAAGCTTTGTTGAATTATGGTTTCTAGAATTTACCATTTATTTAATTTCGTGGGAGGAATAAAAAATGTGCATGGATTTTAATCGACTAAGACAAGTTAATTTAATTCGAAATCACACTTTAAAAGTTCCACGAATATTTTATGATTAATTCATCAGGCTTCTGTATTTTGCTCTTCCAAAATCATTTGAAATGGAATTCATTCAAACCGAGATAAATCAAGGCGTTGGGATTATTCGACTCAACCGCCCAGATGTGTTCAACTCTTTCAACCGTCAAATGGCATTCGAATGCCAAGCCGCTCTTGATCAATTTTCGGTTGATCATACTGTTCGAGCCATTTTAATAACTGGAAATGGAAAAGCATTTTGTGCCGGACAAGATTTAAAAGAAGTCACCACACCCGAATTGAATCCAGGTTTTTTGGCCATCCTTGAAGAACATTACAATCCAATTATTCAACGCATTCGTACCATCGAAAAACCAATAGTAGCTGGTGTAAATGGCGTAGCTGCTGGCGCAGGAGCTAACATTGCTCTAGCGTGCGACATAGTGATTGCCAACGAAAATGCTAGTTTTATTCAGGCATTCAGCAAAATTGGTTTGGTACCCGACAGTGCAGGAACATTTTTCTTGCCGCGCCTGATTGGTTTTCAAAAAGCCACTGCCTTGTGCATGTTGGGTGATAAAGTTTCTGCTTCTGAGGCAGAACGAATGGGTATGATTTACAAAGTTGCATCTGCAGAAACTTTCGAAGCAGATATTCTAAAAACAGCGCAGAATCTTGCAGAAATGCCTACTAAGGCGCTAGGGTTAACGAAACGTTTACTCAATCAAAGTCTCACCAACAATCTTGAACAACAGCTCCAGCTCGAAAGCGATCTTCAAATTGAAGCAAGTTCAAGTGGCGACTACAAAGAAGGTGTTGCCGCTTTTGTTGAAAAACGTAAGCCAGTTTTTAAGGGAGAGTGATTGTTGAAATAATTTCGTTCATTTAATTGAAGAAAAATGCTTAAAAACATAGCCGTTATTGGTGCAGGAACCATGGGAAGCGGAATCGCTCAAGTTGCAGCAACTGCAGGATGTTCTGTGCAGCTATTTGACGCATTTCCTGAAGCTTTAACTAAAGCACAAAATTCTCTTGAAATCACACTTTCCAAATTGGTCGAAAAAGGGAAAATTTCAGAGGACGAGAAAAATAGAATTCTAGGAAATATTCGATTTGAAAATGAATTAAAATCCCTTTCAAATGCGGAACTCATCATTGAGGCCATCATTGAAAACCTAGAAATTAAACGAAAATTATTCGTCGATTTAGAGCAAATAGTTTCTCCAGCGTGCATCTTAGCTTCAAACACAAGTTCTTTGTCGATGGCTTCTATCGCAGCTTCGGTGAAGTCTTCTAATAGGGTAGTTGGCATTCACTTTTTCAACCCTGCACCACTCATGCAATTGGTGGAAGTCATTCCCGCTGTTCAAACCTCTTCAAATGCGCTCAATCAAGCTGTTGAAACAATTGCTGCATGGAAGAAAGTTGTAGCAGTTGCGAAAGACACCCCAGGGTTTATTGTTAACCGCGTGGCTCGACCATTTTACAGCGAAGCCATCAGAATTTACGAAGAAGGAATTGCTGATTTTGTTACCATCGACAGCGCTATGAAAACGATCGGAGGTTTTAAAATGGGGCCTTTCGAATTGATGGACTTTATCGGTAATGATGTAAATTATGCAGTAACAGAGTCTGTATTTACAGCCTTTTATTTCGATCCAAGATATAAACCTTCATTTACACAAAAACGCCTAACTGAGGCGGGTTTCCTCGGACGAAAATCAGGTCGAGGATATTACGATTATCGGGAAAATTCAGAAAAAAATAGTCCTGCAGAGGACCAAATTCTTTTGCAATATATTTTTGAACGTATTTTAGTGATGTTGATCAATGAAGCCGCGGATGCTTGTCACCTAGGTGTTGCATCGGCTGCAGATATAGATCAGGCGATGCAAAAAGGCGTAAATTATCCGAAAGGTCTCTTAAAATGGGCAGATGAAATTGGTATTGAAAATTGCGTTCAGCGCATGGATAAATTGTACGATGAATACCATGAAGATCGCTACCGATGCTCTGCATTGCTTAGGAGGATGATCAGATTAAATCAAAAGTTTTTCGTTCGATGACACCCGAAGAAATTGTTGCTAAAATGATGCAACACGATGAATTTAGTCGTTGGCTTGGAATTAATGTTGATCACATAGCTCCAGGCACTTGCACGCTTTCACTCACAATTCGAAAGGAAATGCTTAACGGCTTCGGAATTGCGCATGGAGGCATCACTTATTCTATCGCAGACAGCGCTTTGGCATTCGCTTCCAACTCACACGGGAGGCAATCTGTAAGCGTTGATACATCGATTAATCATATTGAATCCTTGCGTGAAGGCGATCAAATAATTGCAGTGGCCAAAGAACAATCATTGAAAAATAAATTTGCATTTTATTCCATCGAAATTCATTCGAACAATAAGCTTGTCGCACTTTTTAAGGGAACCGTTTATCGTACAGAGAAGGAATGGATGAAATAAGCTTTCATTGCGACTGCTAATTGAATGTGATTTTCCATGAGAAACTCAAATTTAAAAGTTGCATTTTCTTAAGATTGAAATTTATTATGACTGAATTAGTCGACAAATTTCAATAAGATCTTTCTTTTTATCGACCTCAAAATAATCGCGTAAGTAAGTAATATATTTCTCGATTGTTCTGATAGATTTATTCATTTCTAGGCTGATCTCTTTAGCTGTTTTATTTTGAGCAATGAGTACCAGACAGAAGCTTAATTTAGTGTTTAATTGAACATATTTTCTTTTGTTGGTTTCAATTTCAAGTCTACTGCTATCATTCATCTTATCTTCGGCTTGAAGAAGATTCATGAAATAAATATTTAGTTTTTCTTCAATTTCTGAATCATTAAAAATATAATCAAAGTAAGGCCTAACTGATTTCAGGGTTTTAAATTCACGTTTAATTACAAGTCCAATTGTTACAGGTTGATTATCTTTCGATTTAATTCTTTTAATTTTCAAATCGAAAGATTCTCTGTCTGTCAATTTCAATATGAAATGTGAGAAGTAGGGAAGCGCATTTTCGATAAAAAGATCGGGATGCTCGTAATGAACAAAACTTAATTGAGGGTATTTTTTCGATAAACTGTCGGAAATAATGCGATAAAAAGAAACGCATTCTGATACAAAAGCAACTTGCATATGGTTTTAGTCGATGTTCAAATATAGTTTTTTTTTGAAAGCAGGTGAACTACCCAAAAAAATACCCAATTATGGGGTGTTATTCTCGGTGCTTTAGGAAAAGTTTAAATTTGATAAGGTTGAGTGAATAAAAATTTAAACGGTGTTCCTTCATAAATCGTTTCTTGCAATGTTATGGTTGAAGAGAAGGAATACAAATCCAATCAACATGAAAAAAAACATACTCACTGCACTTCTCTTCTCCTTCAGTTTTTTCTTAGCAATCTGCCAACCTACCATTCAATGGCAAAAATCATTGGGTGGATCAGGTAATGATGTTCCATCCTTTATTCAACAGACCAATGATGGTGGATTCATTGTTGCAGGACAATCTAACTCTAATGATGGCGATGTTTCAGGCAATCATGGTAGCGATGATTTCTGGGTCGTTAAACTGAACAATACAGGAACAATTGAATGGCAAAAATCATTAGGTGGAACAATCGATGAAATTATATTCTCCGCTCAACAGACCAACGATGGAGGCTACATTGTTGCAGGAGTTTCTAGATCAAATGATGGTGATGTTTCAGGCAATCATGCTAGCGCAGATTACTGGGTGGTGAAACTAAGTAGTATAGGAGCAATTGAGTGGCAAAAATCATTAGGTGGGTCAGGTTTTGAAGGCGCAAATTCTATTCAACAGACAGATGATGGAGGATATATTGTTGCTGGAGGATCTCTTTCAAATGATGGCGATGTTTCTAGCAATTATGGTGAATCTGATTTTTGGCTGGTTAAACTTAGTGAAGTAGGAACAATTGAATGGCAAAAATCACTAGGTGGATCAGCTGTTGATGGAGCAAACTCTATTCAACAGACCAATGATGGAGGATACATTGTGGCAGGAAGCTCTAATTCAAATGATTTAGATGTTTCAGGCAATCATGGTTTAGATGATTTCTGGGTGGTAAAACTGAATAATACAGGAATAATTGAGTGGCAAAAATCATTTGGTGGATCAGCTACCGATATCCCATTAAGAATTGTTCAGACCAATGATGGAGGATACATTGTTACAGGATGGACTAGTTCAAATGATGGAGATGTTTCTGGCTTTCATGGTGGTCTCAATGATTGCTGGGTTGTAAAACTTAATAATTTGGGAACAACTGAGTGGCAAAAATCATTAGGCGGTTCAGGTGCTGATTATGCAAGTGATATTCAACAGACAAATGATGGAGGGTACATTGTCGCTGGACGCTCTTCTTCTATTGATGGTGATGTTACAGGGAATCATGGCACGAATGACTATTGGATAGTAAAACTAACAAGCGAAGGAACAATTGAGTGGCAAAAATCAATGGGCGGATCAATGAATGATTTAACATCCGCTATTGATCAGACGAATGATGGAGGGTACATTGTTGCTGGACAATCGATTTCAAATGATGGCGATGTTTCAGGCAATCATGGCAGCTATGATTTCTGGGTGGTGAAACTAAATACATGCCAGCCAAATGAGTCGACCTTAACATTCAACGAATGCGATCCATTTTCAGTTAACGGAATTAACTACAGCAATTCTGGTATTTATACACAAACTCTTACCAACTCCAGCGGTTGCGATAGCATCCTTACCATTGAAGCAGAAATTCTCAATTTCAATGGTCAAATTTTTCAAACAGATACCACGCTTTATTACAATGGAAACCCCACCAGTATTCAATGGATTAACTGCAACACCGGACAAGCCATTCCCGGCGCAACGCAAACTACTTTTGTACCCCAAATAACAGGTAATTATGGAGCTATAATTACTATTGGCGAATGTGTCGATACGAGCAACTGCCGGCTGATTCCCGTACCTCCAATTCCAAAATCTCCAACCAACATCTGCGAGAGTATCAATGTTTCTCCCAATCCAGTTAGCGATCAAGTTTCGTTCACATTAGACAAAGAAAGCTATTCCATAAATTTATTTTCATCCACTGGAGCCTTGGTTTGGCAAAAGACAGGAACGCCCGAAAAGCAGAAGATTGATTTTAGAAATTATGCACCAGCAATGTATGTCCTGCAAGTGGATCAGTGTAGGTATAAAATTGTGAAGCAATAAGAAAATGAAGCTTATGCATAAATGGAGGCTTTTCTGGTTGCTTACTTTACAGTTGATTTACACCTCATCATTTGGACAAGGGGAAGCCAATATCTGGTATTTTGGCGGTAATGCTGGACTTGATTTTAATTCTGGCTCTCCAGTAGCGCTTACCGACGGACAAATGTATGCCTTTGAAGGCTGTGCGGTGATGTCTAATGCGAATGGGGAATTGTTGTTTTATACTAATGGCGTTACTGTTTGGAATCGTAACCACGACACCCTTTCGAACGGTACTGGTCTCCTAGGAGGAATTTCTTCAACACAGTCTTCACTAATAATTCCAAAACCGGGAAGTACTTCGATTTTCTACATTTTCACTACCTCACAAACCCAGCAGTCGGACAATTGGAATTTCTGTTATTCGGAAGTGGATATGACCTTAGATGGTGGTTTAGGGGGAATTACAGCAAACAAAAATGTTTTTCTTTACACTCCCATTGGAGAGAAAATTACCGCAGTAAAGCATGCCAATAACACAGATATTTGGGTAATTACACGTGCCAAATTTACGAATGCCTATTTAACCTATTCTGTGACCAGTACTGGTGTAAATGCCAATCCAATTATTTTTAATGGAGGTACTGTAGATAACGGAACGGGCGAGGGTTACGCTTCGCCAAATTGGGGTTACATGAAAGCTTCCCCCGATGGCAGCAAAATTGCCGCAGCTTTTTCTGTAGTTAATAGAACAGATGTGCTCGATTTTAATAAATCAACTGGTCAATTGTCTTTCCGTTTAACCATCAACCAAATTGTTAACCCTTATGGTGTTGAGTTTTCACCTAACAGTTCGTTGCTCTACGTTTCTAGTTTCTCAACCCCAATAATTAGGCAATACAATTTAGCATTAACCACACCTGCAGAAATTCTATCTAATGCATACAGCATAACAAATTATAATGGTACTGTCCCCACTTCATTACAGTTAGCGCCCGATGAAAGAATTTATACTGCCAGCGGAAGTTATGCAGGGGCTATATATAATCCTAATCAAATTGGACTTGCCTGCAATTTTAATCCCAATGCAGTTGCTTTTACTGAAGGGTTTGCTACACTTGGCTTGCCCAATTTCTTTTCTTATTTCTTGATTCCATCAGGAATTGAGCATATTGGTTCTTGCCCCAACGATAGTATTTTCTTTACATTTTTAAATGGTGTGCAAGCCGATTCTGTACTCTGGAATTTTGATGATCCCAATTCTGGGGATTTAAATACGTCAAATGCCTTAGCTCCATTTCATTTTTACCAAAATCCAGGAACTTATATTGTTTCTGTTACTACTTTCCAAGGTTCAGTAATTACTACAGTAACTAAGCCTGTCACCATTCTTCCTATTCCAGATATATCGATTGGTGATGATTTTACTTTTTGCTTTGGAACTACGGGAGCTTTTTATATGTCAAATACCCAAGATGGATTTACATATAATTGGTTCGTTGATTATGAACAATTTCCTCTTACCAATCTCCAACATCCTTTCACCAATTTAGCTGTGGTGAATACCGGCATTTACTATGCAACAGCAACAAATATTTGCGGTGTAAGCAGCGATACAGCAATTGCCACTGGAAATTATCCGATTACAAGCTTTACATTGGGAGAAGATTTAACCTTGTGTGAAGGAAATCAAGTTTACCTTTCTGCATCAAGTCAAGGAATTGTAGATTACTTATGGCAAGATGGAAGTACAGAACCTTATTTTTTTACCTCTCAAACAGGAACCTATTCTTTACAGCAATCGAACAGTTGCGGAGCATTAAGCGATACTATTTTAATTATAATAATACCCTTACCCGTTATCTCACTCGGAGCCGACTCCCTTTTTTGTGATGGAGAAACAATTCAAATAACTCCAACAGGAATTTTCGATGATTTTGTTTGGCAAAATGGACTTTTAAATGAATCGCTAACAGTCACTGAATCTGGCGCTTACTTCGTTTATGCCAACACAGTGTGTGGAACAACTTACGACACAATTATAGCAACAGAAATTTCAGCTCCTTTGGAATTTAATTTTGAGGATAATCTTACTCTTTGCCAAGGATCAAGTCTTGAATTAGATTTAACACAGGCCAATGTCTCATACCAGTGGCAAGATGGCAGCACCAATCCGGTGTTTAATGTAACGGAAACAGGAACCTACTCAGCATTATTGAGCAATCAATGTGGATTTTCAACCGATACTACATTTATAATCTCCAATCCTTTACCAACCGTTTCACTTGGATCTGATACTTCCATCTGTTCAGGAAATCCAATTCAGTTAACAGCAACCGGAAATACAAGTAATTATTTTTGGTTTAATGGCATTTCAAATCCAACTATTACTGTAAATTCATCAGGGATTTATTCCGTTTCAGCTAGTAATGACTGTGGATTAGCTTCGGATACAATTGTTGTAACTGTTGGCACGGCCACGGAAAATACAATTTTCATAAATCAATGTCAGCCAGTTGCAATTAACGGAATCATCTACAGCAATTCTGGTATTTACACCCAGAGCCTCACCAATGTTAGCGGTTGCGATAGCATACTGACCATTGAAGCAGAAATTCTCAATTTCAATGGTCAAATTTTCCAAACAGATACCACGCTCTATTTTAACGGAAATCCCACGAGCATTCAATGGTTTAATTGCAATACCGGACAAATAATAACTGGTGCGAATAATCCTGTTTTTATTCCTCAGCAAACCGGTAATTACGGAGCCATTATCACTGTAGGCGAATGTGTCGACACAAGCAATTGTAATCTGATTCCCGTACCTCCAATTCCTAAAACTCCAACTGATCTTTGCGAAAACATTCGGGTTTCGCCCAATCCTGTGAGCGATGTTGTGTCGTTTTCCTTAGACAAGGATAAATATGCCATCCGCCTATTTTCCTCAACTGGAGCCTTGGTTTGGCAAAAGGCAGGAACGCCCGAAAAGCAGGAAGTTGATTTTAGAAATTACGCCCCAGCCATGTATGTGCTGGAAATAGACCAATGCAGATTTAAAATTGTGAAGCAATAAAAAAATGAAGCTTATGTATAAATCGAGACTTTTCTGGTTGTTAATTCTACAATTGATTTACACCACAGCATTTGCCCAAGGCGAAGCCAATAATTGGTATTTCGGCAAAAATGCTGGATTAAATTTTAATGGTGGTTTGCCAATTGCACTAACCAACGGACAGGTCAACTCCATAGAAGGTTCTGCAGTAATGAGTGATGCTAACGGAAACTTACTGTTTTATACAGATGGAGTTACAGTTTGGAATCGCAATCATGTAGTTTTGCAAAATGGTACTGGATTGTTAGGTGAGCAATCCTCGACCCAGTCGGCGCTCATCATTCAAAAACCGGGAAGCAGCAATATTTATTACATTTTTACAACTTCTCAGGCAGAACGATTCTCTGATTGGGTTTTTTGTTATTCTGAAGTTGATATGAATTTAGATGGTGGTTTAGGCGCAATTACTTCCATCAAAAATGTTCAACTTTTTGAACCCATTGGCGAGAAAATTACCGCAGTAAAACATGCCAATGGCCAAGACATTTGGTTACTCACCCACGATAAATTCACCAATCAGTACCTTACCTACGCAGTAACAAGTTCTGGAGTAAATTCAACACCGATCATATTTACCGGTGGTTCAATTGATAATGCTTCTGTTAATGGGGGCGGAATCGTATTTACTTCAGTCAATCGAGGCTATCTGAGGGCTTCACCAGATGGGACAAAAGTTGCTTGTGCTTTTTCAAATGTAAACAAGGTCGATTTGCTAGACTTTAACAATGCAACTGGTCAACTCACGTATCGATTTACCATTAATCAAGTAGTTACGCCCTATGCAGTGGAGTTTTCACCCAATAGTTCTTTGCTCTATGTTACAGGGTATGACACTCCAACGCTACGACAGTACAATTTAACATTGGCTACTCCAGCACAAATTATAGCTTCTTCCTACAGTTTTCCTAACATGTACGGAACAGTTACCTGGGGAATGCAGATGGGGCCTGATGAAAAAATCTATTTGCGGAGCGCTTCACAAAATTATCTCAATTGCATAAATAATCCCAATGAAATAGGGCTGAATTGCATTTACACAATCAATGCTGTTCCGCTGGATGGTCGATTGGTAGAACTAGGTTTCCCTAATTTTCCTAACTTCTACCTCACTCAATCAGGCATTGAACATTTAGGTTCTTGCGAAGACGATTCGACATTTTTTTCCTTTAATAATTCGATGGGTTTCGATTCTATTTTTTGGAATTTCGGCGATCCATCCTCTGGAATTACAAATACATCGGATGAATTTTCACCAACACATATTTATCAAAATCAAGGGAATTACACAGTAACAGTGACTTATTTTATAAATGGACAATCATTTAGCGTTCAAAAATCAATTTTAATCATCGGAATTCCCAACATTTCTCTAGGACCTGATACTTTTTTTTGCAGCGATATTAATCTCTCTCTACCCTTCAATGTTGAAGACTCATTTTCAAATACGCAATTCAGTTTCAGCAATGGAATATTCCGAAAATTTACCGGTGTTTTCTATGTCTGGCAGGAAGGGAATCAGTGGTTAAACGCCACCAATGGCTGTGGGAGCGATTCCGATACTTTTTTTGTGGATGCAATTTCGACGCCGCTTCCATTTGCATTACCCGATGATCAAAACATCTGCGATGGCAGTACCTATGGAGTGGGAACCTCTCCAGCAGAAGGAAATTATCTGTGGCAAGATGGAAGCACAGAGTCCATTTTCTTCATCACTGAAGCCGGCGAATATCATGTAACCGTTAGCAACCAATGTGGAACCCGCTCCGACACCATGCAGATTTCGGTTATTCCCTTACCTCAAGTAGAATTGGGAAACGATACTAGTATTTGTCTAGCGGTTACCAATCAACTTATTCTGTTTCCTCAAGGCGTTTTTGATTTTTTCCAATGGCAAACCCCCTTTGCTTTCGGACCAGTCAATAATGTTATCGTGACAGGAAATTATGCTGTGGATGTTTTCAATGTTTGTGGAATGGCCAGCGATACCATTCAGGTTACAGTAGACACACTTCCGCCTTTAGCCCTTAATTTAGGTGAAGATACATTCATTTGCGAAGGAGAATCATTAACGGTAAGTATTGACCAGCCAGGTGTTTCTTTCCTTTGGAATGACGGCAGCACCGATTCAGTATTTACCACCTCCATAAGTGCTTTGATTATCGGCTCCGCCTTGAATGCCTGTGGGCAACAGAGTGATACCTTGCAAGTCTTTTACTTCCCCTTACCCGAAGTTTCCGTAGGTCCCAACATCAATACCTGCGATGCTGAAGAGGTTACGCTGACGGCAAATAGCAACATCAATAACTATGTGTGGCAAAATGGAAGCACTCAAAACGCGATAAATGTTAACGCATCCGGCTTGTACTGGGTGAATTCCTCTAACAACTGCGGAACGGCTACAGATTCGGTGTATGTGCAGATGGGAGAAACAACCGCTGCCACTTTGGTATTAGATGCCTGTAAACCTATTTCAGTAAATGGCATCTCGTATAGTCAGTCGGGCATTTACACTCAAGCGTTGGTTAATAACAGCGGCTGCGACAGCATTCTTACCATCGAAGCCGAAATCCTAAATGTGGATACTCAAGTCTTCCAAACCGACACATCTTATTATTTTAACGGCAATCCAACAAGTATTCAGTGGTTTAATTGTATTACGGGTCAAGTTATTCCCGGTGCAACGCAAACGATTTTCACACCTGAACAACCTGGATACTATGGAGCAATTGTTAATCTAGAATCTTGTTCCGACACCAGCAATTGCTTAATTACTTCGACATTTCCATTCACCCAAAAGTCGACATACTTCTGCGATAACTTAACTCTTTCGCCCAATCCGGCGAATGATTATGTTTCGTTTACGTTGGTAAAAGAATCCTATCCAATTCGTTTGTTTTCGGCTTCTGGTGCTGTTTTGTGGCAAAAAACAGGTAGTTCTCAAAAGCAGGAAATTTCTTTAGCGCATTTACCTGCTGCCATGTATGTGCTGCAAGTGGATCAATGTCGATTTAAAATAGTGAAGCAATAAAATCAAGGGTCATGAAAAAAACGATTTCCATTTACTCTTTGCTTTTTTGTCTTTTCCCTTTTTGGGGGATCAGTCAACAAGCCCAATGGGCGAAATGGTTTGCCGGAGTTTCCGGTAGCAAGGGAAAACAAATTCAAGCCGATGATGCCGGCAATGTGTATTCCTTTGGTTCTTATGGATACAGCCTTTTTCAAGGCCCCGTGGATTTAGATCCAGGACCGGGCGTGGTTGCCTTTACGCAACCGGAGAATACCGGCTCGTTTTACATTTCAAAACTCAACCCTAACGGAAATTTAATTTGGGTGAGGAGCTTTACCAACAGCAGTGTTGGAAGTGCTGGCGTAGAAAAACTCGTTCTTTTGCCCAACGGAGATTTTCTCATTGCGGGAGTTTTTGGGGGAACAGTCGATTTTAACCTAAACGCTGGCGTGTTCAATTTGACATCCAACAGCACCAACAATGCCAACAGCGATGCCGGAGATTTCTTTATTGCCAAATACAATGCTTCCGGGAATTTTTTATGGGTAAAATCTTTTTCATGCCTTTCGAACGGCGTTATTCCCAATTCTCCAACTGTCAATGGAGTTGGAGGATTAAGCCTCGACAATCAAAACAACATCCTTTTTACGGGCACTTTTAAGGGGCAAGTTGATATGAATATCGGTCCTGGCGAACAATGGATTGAGTCTTTCGGAAATTACAATGCCTTTTGGGTAAAACTTACCAGTACTGGCGATTTCATACAGGGGCAACATATTGCAAATGGGACTAATGCTTCAACATCCATTCTATCGGATGAATTCAACAACATATATCTGCACGGAATCATTTCACAATCGGTTTATTTTGGTGCAGTCAACCCTGAAAATTTTATAAATAGCTATAGTTGGAGTGATAGCTATATTTTAAAAATGAATTCCAATGGAGAGCGTATCTGGTTAAATAAAATTCATGGTCCACAGTATGGATATGGCGGAAGTACCGATATATCAGTAGATGAAGAAGGGAATGTGTATGCCACAGGAAACATTCTCCGAGACTCCTTGTATTTCAAGAGTGCAAACGAAAGTCAATTTCTTTTAAAGAGTAATTCATTTACAGAAACAGGAAATAATGCTTTTGTAACTAAAATTGATTCCAATGGCCATTATGTGTGGATTAAACATATGGTAAGCAATTCAGCGCTTGGGGTGACTGGAAACCTAATCTCATGTGATAGCATAAATAATGTTTATGTATGCGGTCAGCTCTCAGATTCAGCTCAATTCGATGTTTCGGTTTCGTCATCTGTATCTTACGCAACGGGCGATTATTCTGGTTTTGTAGCGAAATATAATGCGGATGGGGATTTTATTCGAACCAGCATTATTGATGGCGACCGTTACGTGAATCTATCACACTTTTCTCTTGATAGGCATGCGAATATCTATTTCACAGGCTTTTTTTATGTGGTGAATTTAGATCCCGGCTTTCCTTGGGCTGTGATAGTTGGCACAGGCCAAATCGATTTTGATTCCGGCCCTGATACTTTACCCATTATTGGTTTGGGAAATAGTCCTGAAACCGTATTTGTAGCCAAATGGAGTCAATGCAGTGCCGGAAGCGATACACTCACCGAAACAGCCTGCAATGCTTATGTTTGGCAGGGAGAAAGTCTCAGCGAAAGCGGCCCATATCGAAAATCGCTAACCACCGCCGAGCGCTGCGACAGCATTTCAGTTTTACAATTAACCATAAACACGAGTACAGCAGCCGAACAAAATCTGCGTATTTGCGCCGGCGAAAGTGTTTCGGTGGGCAATGAAACCTATACCAGCAGCGGAACTTATATTCAAACCCTGTCCAATCAATCAGGCTGCGACAGCATGCTCACCACAATTTTGATGGTTGATACCGTAAGCGCGGAAATTTCTTTGAGCGATAATACATTCACCACCATCAATCCGCCCGTAAATGCCACATTTCAATGGTTAAACTGTGATGCGAATTTTTCAATGATTGCAGGTGCAATTAATTCTGAATTTATCGCTACTGAGGATGGGAATTATGCAGTTGAAATAAATTCTGAGAATTGCCGCGATACTTCAAATTGCATCTTGTTCTCGAGTGTAGGTTTACATTCAATTTCATCAAATCAATTAAGGATTTATCCAATTCCTGCCGATGAAACATTATTTATAGAAAGTGAATTTTCGAATTCTCCCATCCGCATTTTTGATGCACAAGGCAGATTGGTTTTCGAAACCATTACAAGCTCAAAACCCATGGAAATAGATGTGCGTTTATTACAAAGCGGACTATATTTTATGCAGTCGGATAATACATCTCAGCCCTTTACCATTTTACACAACAGATGATGAAAAAAATCTTCTTGCTTAGTTTCTTCATGTTATTGATTTCAAAGATTGGTGTTTCTCAAACTTTCCAATGGGTGAAAACAATTGGTTCAGCAAACGAAGATTTAATTACCAGCATTGCCGCATCAAACGATGGATTTGTATACGTAGCAGGCAATTTTCAAGATACCATCGACTTAGACAATGGTCCCGGTGTTTATCCGCTCATTTCAGAACGATATAGTTATTATGAAGGACAATTGGATACACTATCAGCAGATCGTCAACTATTTTTAGCAAAATATACATCAGATGGGCAAATCGTTTGGGGGAAGCAATTTGGTGGTAGTTATTTTGATTTTGCAGGAATAGTAAAGCTTGATCATGCCGGCGATATTTTACTAACTGGTACTTATTATGGTTCAATTGATTTTAACCTTTCTGATACACTCAATGCGTTTGGAGTTAACAATGCTAGAAACTCTTTTATTGCCAAATTTTCTCCCGATGGCGAATTGATTTGGGACCGCCGATATGAATCAGGAGCTTACCTTCCCGAATATGATTATGACTACACGAATTTTGTTATTAATGATATTGCTTTTAATGATGACAATTCGATGATTTTATGTGGTTCAACAACTGGACAAATCGATACATACTTGAATACCGATTTCAATCAAAATGTGATAAATAACCGCAATACCGTTTTTTATCAAAAACTTAATTCAAATGGTGAAAGTGAGTATTTGAAATTCATAAAAGGAAGCTCATCCACTTTATTTTCAAGTAATATCCAAGCGGTTTCTATCAATCAACAAGGTGAATTCACTCTAGCCGGAAATTTCTCCGATTCCTTGTGGATTAATCCCGATGATCCCAATTATTTTATCGATTTAGATTCCTTATCAGTCCAAAGCACCTATGGTTTTTTCGCACATTACAATGCAGCAGGCGTATTTCTTTGGTCTAAATCCATTATTGGTGGTTTCTCATTGGTTATTCGAGATATGGTTGTTGATGCATATGGAAATCATTACATGGCAGGAGATTTTTCCCAACCACCAAATTACTTAGATTCAAGACCTGAAATTGATTTCGACCCTGGACCAGATGAATACCTTGTTCCAACTGAATCGATAAACTCAACAACATCTTCTTCATATTTAGTAAGTTATACTCCGTCGGGAGATTTTCGTTGGGCATTTTGGATGGTCAGTCCTTCTGCAAATACCTTTTTGAACGGAGCAGTTCAAGGTAATTTTCTTGAATTAGATGCTGCTGAGCGATTAGTTTTTGGTGGGCTTCTCAATAGTGTAATTTTGGACATAGACCCAGGGCCTAATGTTGTTTCTCTTCAAAGTGATGTTACCGGAATAAATGGAGCTACTAATCCTTTTATTGGTCGTTATACTACCAATGGAAATTACGTCTCCCACAAACAGTTTCGAGGAGCAGGAAGCTGTTGGCAGTCGGGCTTGTCTTTAGATAGCAGTGGTTCAATTTATTCATCAGGTTATTTCGCCGGATTTTACAAATTCAATTTCCCTAACAACTTAGTCACTTCAAGCACTGATTTTACTTCATATAATTTTCCGCTTGGTGAATTTTGGGAAGCCCAAGATGGTTTTTTTACTAAGCATCAAAATTGCATTCAAAAGACCTATATCATTCAAACCATTTGTTCGGGAGATTCAATGTTGTATAATGGATATCAGCTAAAATCCAGTGGTCATTACCCCAGAGTTATTTCAACCAATAACGGATGTGAACAGGTAGAAATTTTAAATCTCAACGTTATTCCTGCAATTGCCGTCAACCAATTTATAAGAATCTGTGAAGGTGAAACTTTTTCAGTAGGCAATCAAACCTTCAATCAATCGGGCATTTATCAGAGCATATTAACTGCACAAAACGGTTGCGATAGTTTGGTCACCACCAATTTAATAGTTGATACTTTGAATGCAGCAATTGTATTAAACGACAATGTTTTTACTGCTTTGAATTTACCGCAAAATGCGCAATTGCAGTGGTTAAATTGTAATGCCGATTTTGCAAGTATTTCCGGCGAAACGAATCCAACTTTTACCGCTTCATTGGATGGAATTTATGCACTTGAAACAAGTTCCGCAAATTGCCGCGATACTTCAAATTGTATCTTGTTTTCGAGCGTAGGATTACATTCAATTACATCAAATCAATTTAAAGTTTTTCCAATTCCAGCGGATGAAACATTAGTTGTTGAAAGTGAACTATCGAATTTACCCATCCGCATTTTTGATGCACAAGGCAGAATGATTTTTGAGACAATTAAAAGTGCAAATCGCATAGAAATAGATCTGCGTATAATTCCAAACGGACTTTATTTTATTCAGTCAGGAAATAGGGCTAAATCCTTTTCAATTTTGCACAACTAATCAAGAGAAATAACTGCTCAGGGATTGTTTACTTTTAATTATTGTAAGGCTTTATTAGATGTTTATTATTATGAAATAATTGATCAAGTAGATGAAAATCGATCAGTAAATTAACCCTAAGATTGTTTGAAAAAACTTGCCTATTATTACATGAATTAATTTCTGTAGAAACTTTAGAACTGTAGACTCTTTATGAAAAATTTAATCATCCAATCTTTAGTTCTTTTTCTAGTTTCAACAAGCCTTTTGGCCCAGCCTGGCAGTATAGACAATTCATTTGGCAACAATGGCAAAGTAAGCACTGGCTTTGGAAGAAGTGAAGCCTATGGGAATGCCGTTGCCGTGCAACCCGATGGAAAAATTCTTTACGGCGGAACGACCTATATGGCCAACACAGGGCAAGAATTCCGAAAAGATAGCCACAATGCAACACTTATTCGATACAACCCCGATGGAAGCCGTGATGTTTCTTTTGGCGACAATGGAATGGTGTTTAACAGAGTTGAAGCAAGTGGCACAGACGGAATTAATACTATTATATATTATATAAAAGTATTGGACGACGGCAGAATTCTAACTTATGGCGTTAGATCGCTCAATGCTCTATTTGGTGGAAGCCTTCTTTTAACGATGTATCATCCTGACGGAAGTCTTGATATTTCCTTCGGTATCAATGGGTTGGTCAATGCTAGCATATCACCTAACAGCTTTGGAACTCCCATGGTTATTCAATCGGATAACAAAATTGTGGTGTTTGGGGGTATATATCAATCGTTCACAGATGCCACACTAAGTACCGCGACTTGGGCAATGCTACGCTACAATGCAGACGGAAGTATAGATAGTACGTTTGGAACAAATGGTCAAGTGTTGACCACTTTTGGAGCCCTGCTAAACTACCCTGGCAGCATAGCAGTGCAAGCAGATGGAAAAATCATAGCTTCGGGTTCGAGAAACGGCCCGCTCATTTTAGCGCGATACAATACAAATGGCTCTTTAGACAATACGTTCGACGGTGATGGCAAAGTAGTTACATCATTTGGTGTTTTTAACAACAGCGTATATCTAGACGTTTTGCCAAATGGTAAAATTCAATCGGCAGGAACTACTGGCACTTCAGCAGGCACCCACTTCGCAATTACTCAATACAACACCAACGGAAGCTTAGATCTTACCTTTGATGGCGATGGAAGGTCACTTGCTCTATTTGATGTAAATGACACCTCAGATAGAATAGATGATATTTCAAAACAAGCCGATGGGAAATATTTAGTGAATACCCGCATTCAACCAATGAGTGAATTTGGCAACCCAGAAGATTTTGTGATTAGAAGGTATAACAGTGATGGTACAGTGGATAATACCTTCGGCGCCAACGGTAAAGTGTTCACTGCACTTGGGTTGGGTTCAATTAGTAAACAAACCACTACGCAAGCAGACGGTAAAATTCTTTTGGTGGGTTATTCGCAGTATTTATTAGGTCAAGCACCACTTGTTATTGATTTTAATGTACTCAGGTACAACAGCGATGGCACTTTAGATACCACTTTTAGTGAAGACGGAATCATAAGTGAAAAAGTAGAATCTAGCAACGACAATGGACGAATAGTTTTGAAGCAAAATGATGGCAAACTGGTTTTGATAGGCAATCAGCGAAACAATCAGCAGAACTCCAACAGCAATACAGAAATCGCCATGGCTAGGTATAACCAAAATGGAAGCTTGGATGTTTCTTTTGGAACGAATGGAAAAAGCATCTCAGTTTTTGGGCAGAATGTAAACAATGTTAGAAAAGCCGCCCTTCAACCCGATGGGAAGATTTTGGTTATGAACGAGTATTTTGTATGGTCTAATCAAGCAAATGGTCAAGAAGTAATTCGTTTCAATCCCGATGGAACCCTAGATGCTAGTTTTGGAACAAGTGGCAAAGTAATTATCTCAACTTCTTTCTTTTCTTCTCTAGCAGCTTTGCACGTTCAAGAAGATGGTAGTTTTCTTGTGCTTAATCAAGGCATTAACCCGTTTAATACGAGTGAAAACTCGAGTCTCATTCTAAGGCATTTCAACAGCAATGGCAGTTTGAACACAAGCTTCGGTAATGCTGGGGTGGTTTATTTTGAAGGAGTATTCCCTACTAGTCCGGATCCTGAAATAGTCGTTCAAACGGATGGAAAAATCCTGATTAGTCTTCCGCAACAAGGTTCCAACGGGCTAGGGTTTAGTTTAAAACGTATCAATAGTGATGGAACAATTGATGCAAGTTTTGAGAACGAAATTCTCGTAACGGATATTCAAGCTGCTCCGAATGCAGTGTTTTTGGAACCTGATGGAAAAATAATCGTGGCCGGAGTAAGCACCGCTATAAACGGATTTTATGTTTTTAATAACTTCATTACTGCAAGATATAATGCGGATGGAAGCCTAGACAGTAGCTATGGAACAAATGGAGTTTTAAGTACCTTTTTGGGTGACCAACAGAGTTTCTTATATAGTATTGTTAAGTCAGTTCTTCGGCAAGCTGATGGGAAATTTTTGGTAGGCTTAACTAGGTATGAACAAAACCCTGGCAATGCACCATTCGAATTTTATGATTTTGCTGTGTATCGTTTTAATACCAATGGTGAATACGACAATAATTTCGGTAACACAGGAAAAGTATTCACGTCTTTCTTCAACAAGTACGATGAATTGTTTTCCATGGTTTTGCAGAACGACAACAAGATAGTTTTAGCAGGCACTACGGATAATGGAGTAACGAGAGATTTTGCCTTAACCAGACTACAAAACTGCATCAATGTGAGCGCCGAAGTTTCAATAAATTTATGTGCTGGTGATTCTTACACTGTAAATAATCAAACCTACACCGAATCAGGGGCTTATGAAGCAATCTTAACTACAACTTTGGGTTGTGATAGCTTGCTCACACTTAATTTAACATTCGATACATTAAACGCAGAAATTGTTTTAAACGACAATGTTTTTACTGCTTTGAATTTACCGCAAAATGCGCAATTGCAGTGGTTAAATTGTAATGCCGATTTTGCAAGTATTTCCGGCGAAACGAATCCAACTTTTACCGCTTTTTCTGATGGAAATTATGCACTTGAAACAAGTTCCGCAAATTGCCGCGATACTTCAAATTGTATCTTGTTTTCGAGCGTTGGATTACATTCAATTACATCAAATCAATTTAAAGTTTTTCCAATTCCATCGGATGAAACATTAATGATTGAAAGTGAATTTTCGAATTCTCCCATCCGCATTTTTGATGCACAAGGCAGATTGGTTTTCGAAACCATCAAAAATGAAAAAAGAATGGAAATAGATGTGCGATTGTTTCAAAGCGGCCTTTATTTTATTCAGTCTGAGAATATATCAAAGCCCTTTACCATCCTGCATAACCGATGATTTTTAAATCTCGTTAAATCATTGTTTAGTTTAAGTTGACCATTTAGTTTTACTCATTTCAAATTATGAAAAAATCCTTTCAATTCTTGCTCCTTGTTCTGTTTGGAACAAACGTCTTTGCACAATCTGGTAATACGGATCTTACATTTGGCAACAATGGCAAAGTAACCACTGGCTTTGGAAGAAGTGAAGCTTATGGGAATGCCGTTGCCGTGCAACCCGATGTGAAAATTATCTGTGGAGGTACTGCCTACCTAGGCAATACCAATACAGAATTTGCTGGAGATAGTTACAGCGCTTTAATGGTGCGATATAATGCGGATGGCAGCCGTGACGCTTCATTTGGTAATAATGGTGTAGTAGTGAATAAAATAGAAAGTTTCAACCTTGGCACCAACATTTATACAAGTATTTATGCTATTCAAGTATTAAACGATGGTAAGATTTTAACCTATGGATACAGGGGTATAAATGAACAAACAGGTAATGTTCTTTTATCAAAGTACAATGCGGATGGAAGCAAAGACAACAGCTTCGGAAACAATGGCTTTGTTGATCCTGGAATGTCTCCTCTAACAAGTGGTATTCCGTTCGTTATTCAATCTGACAATAAGATTGTTGTGCTGGGTTATCAAATCAACAATGCTACAAATGCAACAGCTTTTCTTCTTGAAAGGTATAATGAAGATGGTAGTTTAGATAATTCTTTTGGTTCAAATGGCCAGGTCTTAACAACATTTGGTTTCCTTCAAAATTTTCCTTCTCGGTTGGCTTTACAAACAGATGGTAAAATACTGGCGTGCGGTAATGGTAGTGCAGGTAGCGGTAACGCTAGAATCCTACTGGCTCGCTACAATACCGATGGCACGCTTGATAATACGTTTGATGGAGATGGTAAAGTTGCAGCCACTTTAAGCGGATCGAACAACCCCTTATTTCTGAGTGTAGCCCCAAATGGCAAAATAAGAACTGCTGGTTATGTTGGCATCGCGGGAAGCAACAATTTTTCTATTGTACAATTCAACTCAAATGGCAGTATCGATCTTACCTTCGATGGAGATGGCAGAACACTCGCTCCTTTTGATGCGAACGATAATTCATACATAGTAAACTCTGTTTCCCAACAAGCAGATGGCAAACTTGTAGTGAATACACAAACTCTTGATGCAGGTCCTTTTGGTATTGGCGGAGATTTTTTAACAAGACGCTATAATAGCGATGGCACTGTCGACTTATCTTTTGGTAACAACGGACAAGTAATCACATCCATTCAGCCTGGTGGATCTCATATACCCAAATGCAATATTGTCCAAGGTGATTCTAAAATTCTTGTGGCTGGCTATTCAAGTTTTGCCGATTTGAACGTTCTCCGTTACAACATCAACGGAACCCTAGACAACAGTTTTAATGAAGACGGAATAACGAGTGAAAAGGTTGAATCAAGCAATGACAATGGGCGAATTCTTGTTAAGGAAAACAACGGTAAGTTGCTGTTGATTGGCACTAAAAAGAATAGAATCATTAATACACTTGGTAGTTCGGATATTGCAATAGCTAAGTATAATCAGGATGGCAGCTTAGATGATTCTTTTGGCGTCAATGGAAAAAGCACTCTGATTTTGGATCAACAAGTCAACACACCCAGAAAAGCCGCCCTTCAACCCGATGGAAAGATTTTAGTGTTGAATGAATATAGCAATTTCGCTTCATCAAACAACGGACATGAGGTTATTGGATTCAATTCGGATGGAAGTTTAGATTCCAGTTTTGGAATAAATGGTAAGGTAAGTATCTCAACTTCTTCCTTCTCTTCTTCCTTCTCTTCTTTATCGGCTTTACATGTGAGAGAGGATGGAGGTTTTTTTGTCATCAATCATGGATATAGTCCTATTGATAACAGCGAACCATTTGCGCTCTACATCACATCTTTCAGTAGCGATGGAAGTGTAAACACAAATTTTGGTAATGGCGGTACAGCTTATCAGGAAGGATTGTTTGTCTCTGGTGTTGACCCTGAAATAGCTGTCCAACCCGATGGGAAAATAATCATCTCCACCTATTCGCAGGGATCGATTGGTGGATTTGGGTTTGCTTTGTTTCGCTTTAACAGTGACGGAACAATCGATACAAGTTTTGAAAATGAAGTTCTTACTATAAATGCAGGCTCAGCGCCATTTACTGTTTTTCTTGAACCAGATGGCAAAATACTTGTCGCAGGAAGCAACGAAGAAAGCGTTGGCTTTAGTGTGAATTTCAATTTTATAACTGCCAGATACAACTCAAACGGCAGTCTAGACTCAAGTTATGGAACCAATGGCGTTTTGAAAACTTTTCTTGGCGATCAATTCGGATCCGTTTATACGTCGATTAAATCGATTCAGAGACAAGCTGATGGGAAATTATTGGTTGGATTAACAAGGAGAGAACCGTTCCCTACAAGCACTCCTTTTGAAAGTTATGACTTCGCTCTTTATCGTTTTAATACCAATGGTGAATACGACAACAATTTCGGTAACTCAGGGAAAGTATTCACGTCTTTCTTCAACAAGTACGATGAGTTGTTTTCCATGATTCTGCAGGACGATAACAAAATAGTTTTAGCAGGCACAACGGATAATGGAGTAACGAGAGATTTTGCCTTAACCAGACTACAAAACTGCATCAATGTGAGCGCCGAAGTTTCAATAAATTTATGCGCTGGTGATTCTTACACTGTAAATAGCCAAACTTATACTGAATCAGGAGTTTATGAAGCAATCTTAACAACAACTTTTGGGTGCGATAGTTTGCTCAAACTTAATTTAACATTCGACACTTTAAACGCAGAAATTTCATTAAGCGACAATGTTTTTACTGCATTGAATTTACCCCAAAATGTGCAATTGCAATGGTTGAATTGTGATACCGATTTTTCTGCAATTGCCAATGAAACAAACTCAACTTTTACTGCTTCTTTGGATGGAAATTATGCACTTGAAACAAGTTCCGCAAATTGCCGTGACACTTCAAATTGTATCTTGTTTTCCAGCGTTGGCTTAAAATTGATTACAAAGAATCAAACCAAGGTTTATCCCATTCCTGCGAATGAAACATTATTTATAGAAAGTGAATTTTCGAATTCTCCCATCCGCATTTTTGATGCACAAGGAAGGTTGGTTTTCGAAACCATCACAAACTCGAAGCGGATCGAAATAGATGTGCGTTTATTCCAAAGTGGACTATATTTTTTACAAACTGAGAATTCTTCACAACCCTTTACCATCATGCATTGCAAGTAATTTGAAAATGCTGGTTAATTATTTTTGTTTTAAACTACCCAAAATAGTACCCTAATTCCACTGCTACAAAAAACTTCAGAAAAGATTAAAGTAAATTTGAGAATTACGCTTTCTATTGTTTTCAATTTTATTAAAATTCTGAAACATGAAAAACGTTTACTTATTAAGTTTGCTTGTATTTTCGTGCGGTTCAGTTCATAGCCAATGTTGCTCTAATGGAATTAACCTTTTAGCCAACTACAATCCTGATTTTTCAGCACCATTTGTTGATGTTCCTCCAGGATTTATAACAGCTAATCCATACACTTTTTACCCAACTCCAGGCACCTATATAATTGTCCCAGTGCGCGATTATGGCGCTTGTTTCAGCACTCCTCAGGCCGACCACACTACAGGCGATCCAATTAATGGTCGATTTTTATGGTTTGATGCCAGCGCAACGGCCTCTCCTGAAACACCAGATCTTGCCTGGCAACCATTCGATCCGTCACTCCCTGAAGGCACACAAAGTTTAATATCTGTTTCACCCAATACGCTTTATGTTTTTTCTTGTTGGATTCGTGATTTGGCGCGCGAATCCGATTGTATTACTGGCGGCTCTCCTTTAATGGGTTTGCGAATTAATGGTGTAGAATTGGCCGAAGTTGATTTGGGGCTTATTACAGATCCATGTTGTCCACAATGGACCTACTTATGTGCCGAATGGAATTCAGGCGAAAACACAAATGCACTGATTCAAATTGAAAGTAGAAGAGCCGACGGTTGGAACGATTTAGGCATTGATGATGTGTATTTCGGCACAACAATAGAAGCGCTTCAATTCTCGCTTGGAGCCGATACAACAATTTGTGAAGGAGTATCGCTTTTATTGTCAGATAACATAGAAAATTCAACAAATTTTTGGAGTGATTATTCTAGTGGTGATTCACTTCAAGTTACAAGTCCAGGCACTTATTGGCTTGAAGTAACGAAAGACAATTGCAAGGCAAGAGATTCAATCACAGTTACATTGGATTTACTACCAGACGTAAACCTAGGAAACGACACTTCCTTTTGTGGTCAAATTCCAATTATACTTTCGCCCACAAATACTGGAGGAGTAATTTCAAATTATGTTTGGCAAAACAATTCAACAGCCAATTCATTTACAACAAGTACCAGTGGAATCTATTGGCTTCAGGCAAGCAATAGCTGCGGATTTTCCAGCGATTCGATTAATCTTTTGTTCTTTCAACCATTAATCCCTACTGATACTATTTTCATTTGTCAAAGCTCAACGTATACGTTGGTTAATGGAACTATTCTCAGTTCTCCCGGAACGTATTCGGATACATTAAACATTTTAGGTTATTGGGGCTGTGATAGTATTATAAAGCGAGTAATTAACTGGCATCCAATAAATATCGACACAATTCAAGTTACGCTGTGTTCAGGGGCATCATACACAACTTCATCTGGTGCAGTGTTAACTCAAAACGGATTATATACAGACACCTTGAGTATTCAGAACCATTTTGGCTGCGATAGTTTACAGGTTATAGAAATTCAGATTTTAACACCTATTCATTCAATTCAGAACCTTACCATTTGTAACGGACAAAGCTATGTTCTACCCGATGGAACAACAGTCATTTCCTCAGGAATTTATCTCGATACCCTCATAACAACAGCAGGCTGCGATTCAATTATTACTATCAATTTAACCATATCTCCAACTATTTCCACAACGCAAAACATTCAGATTTGTAATGGACAGAGCTATATTCTTCCTGATGGAACAAGTGTAAATACAACTGGGATTTATCTTAATACTCTCACAGCAACTTCCAGCTGCGATTCAATTATAACTATTAATTTATTAATATCTCCACCTATTTCCACAACGCAAAACATTCAGATTTGCAACGGACAGAACTTTACTCTTTCTAATGGAACAAGTTTAAATACAACAGGGATTTACCTTGATACGCTAACAACACCATTAGGCTGCGATTCAATTATCACCATCAATTTGAATTATTATGCTGATATATTTATTCCAATTATTCCTGAAATGGATTTATGCCCAAATGATTCCATCTCTTTTTCTCTTTCGGGTGATTTTAGTCAGATAGCTTGGAGCAATGGGCAGAATGGCAATATTGTTAATATTTATCAGCCGGGTGATTATCAAGTAATTGTTTCGGATATCAATGGGTGCATCGACTCTGCTAGTTTTAGTGTCACCGAATTAGTATTGCCAGCAATTTCACTAGTACTTGGTGATTCTGCTATTTGTAAAGGAGATTGCATTAAGATTAGTGTTTTAGGAACTAATTCGAATGATTTTTCTTGGTCGATCAATCATGAATTATTTAATGCAAATGATTCATATATTTTGTATTGCTTCAATGACACAGGTGCGTACAACATTAGGGTAGCTTCTAATGAAGCATGTGGGATTGTATTTGATACGCTTTCATTACTAATAAATGAGCCTCAAGTATTTATTCCATCCGATACGATAATTCAATTTGGAGATTCTTTGAATCTGTGGAGTCAAGGTAATTATTCAGAATTCTGGTGGCAACCCGAAAATTTGCTGCATTGCGATTCATGTGAAAGTCAAAGTTTAGCAATTACTGATGATCAGCGTTTTGTTTTATTTTATTCTAATTCTAGTGGTTGTGTTTATGCTAAGTCGTTTTTAGCTATGTTAAACAATGAAGGGCAATTATTTATTCCAAATTCTTTTACTCCGAATGGCGACAATATGAATGATGAATTTTATGCTAAAGGAACAGGGATATCTGAATTCAATTTAAAGATTTACAATAGAATAGGGGAGTTGATATTCGAAAGTGATGACATTAATGAAGGATGGAATGGGTCCTATTTTCAGCGTCAAGTACAACAAGATATTTATGCTTATGTTATTGAATATGTGGATTATAGTAATAGTTTTAAAATTGAAAAAGGTTATGTAATGTTAGCGCGATAACAACTATTTATATGTATTAAATAATTTATAATGTGGTAAAAATTGACGAATTAAGTTCTTTCAAAAATTTAGATTTTCTTCCTTTTGAGGCAATTCTTCATCGATCGATCCTGCCTATAAAATGAAAACTAGAAATTGAATGTATAATTTTAACTACCCAAAAAACTACCCAATTCTATCATTTCTCAAGACATACAAAGAGTTTAGTGTAGATTTGGATTAAAGTCTTTGAATCGTTTTTACCAGTTTCCAATTTCTGAATTATGAAGAAATTATATTTAATTACTTTATTTCTGATTTCATTCTATTCAGCGCATAGTCAATGCTGCTCTAATGGCATTAATCTTTTAGCCGATTATAATCCAGATTTTTCTGCACCATTTACAGACGTTCCGCCAGGTTTTATTACTGCGAATCCCTACACATTTTTTCCTACACCTGGAACATACATCATCGTACCATCCCGCGATTACGGTGCTTGTTTTGGCCAACCACAAGCAGACCACACAACCAACGATCCAATTAATGGCCGCTTTTTATGGTTTGATACTAGCCCAACCGCTTCTCCTGCAACTCCCGATATTGCATGGCAACCCTTCGCTCCATCACTTCCAGCTGGCTCCGAGAGCCTGATCAGTGTAGCCTCAAACACTACCTATGTTTTTTCCTGTTGGATTCGTGATCTAGCCCGTAATCCCGACTGCATTACAGGAGGTGCTCCATTAATGGGATTGAGAATTAATGGTCAAGAATTAGCCGAAGTAGATTTGGCGCTCTATACAGAACCTTGTTGCCCGCAATGGACTTACTTGTGCGCTGAATGGAATTCTGGTGATAATTCTTCTGCATTGATTCAAATTGAAAGCCGCAGAGCCGATGGATTTAACGATTTAGGAATAGATGATGTGTATTTTGGAACAACTACTGAAGCATTAGAATTCTCTCTTGGCGCCGATACTACGGTTTGTGAAGGAGTAACGTTGGTGTTAGAAGACAATATTGAGAATTCAATTAATCTATGGAGTACTTCCACAACTGGAGATACAATCCAAGTAACAAGTCCAGGTATTTATTGGCTGGAAGTAACAAAAAACAATTGCAAAGCAAGAGACTCAATTCTCGTCACCCAAGATTTATTGCCCTCTATAAGTCTTGGAAATGATACAATTATTTGTGATCAAATTCCATTACTAATTTCTCCAGAAAATTCAGGTGGCTCTATTGCTAATTATTTATGGCAAGACAATTCAACATCTAACTCACTAACCACCAACAGCAGTGGCTTTGTTTGGCTACAAGCAAGCAATAGCTGCGGATCCTCAAGCGATTCAATGAATATTTCTTATTTTATTCCTCCTTCATTAGGTAACGATACAAACTTTTGTATTGGAACTGAATTCACCTTAAATGCTGGGCTTGCGAATGTATATCTTTGGTCAAATGGAGCAGAAACATCTTCTATCGTAATTTCAAATTCAGGAGTTTATTGGGTGCAAACAACATTTGGTCAATGCGTAGGCTCCGATACCGTGAATGTTATTTCTTTTTTATTTCCTGAATTAAATCTGGGCAATGATTCCGCAATTTGCGATAACTTGCCTTTCACAATCTCCTTAGATTCAACAAATACATACACATGGTCCGATGGTTCTACAAATTCCTATTTTGTAGTAGAAAACGCCGGAATTTATTGGGCAGAAACCAACAATGGACCATGTTTCACAAGCGATTCTATTGATATTTCAGTTATATCAACTCCGTCTGTTAACTTCGGAAATGATCTAACTGCCTGTATAGGCGAGACCATTACGTTGAATGCTGGATTCGCAAGTTCTTATCTTTGGTCAGACAGCTCAAGTTCTTCTTCAATCTTGGTTTCTTCGCCTGGTTTGTATTGGGTTGAAGCATCAAATCAGCAATGTGTAGATTCGGATACAATATCCATTTCATTTTCAAATTGCGATTGTAGTTTTTCATTGGAAATTCCAAATTCATTCACGCCCAACAATGATGGTAAAAACGATCAATTCGTTCCCAAAGAAATAAGTTGCATCAAAGAAGCAACCTTGCGAATTTTAAATAGATGGGGAACTCAAATTTATTTTACAAATGATGTTATTATTGGTTGGAATGGCTCCGTTGACAGTAAAGAAAGTCCTTCTGGCACCTATTACTGGATCATTGATTATACTACCAATTTAAATGAACAAAACTCCAAAGCTGGTTTTGTGGAGGTTGTCAGATGATGATTGAATTTAGCTTTTTTCAAACTTCTATTCAATTGTACTCAATCTATAGTCAATTGAGCTTAGCAGATGTAAAGATGAAGATTCTTTTAAAATGTTTCATCTGTATTCATTCTCTTGGTGAGCAATTGTAATTTGATTCTCCAGAAATTTATTTTTAGCTTTTTAAAAGCAAATCAATTTATTTGTCATTTGATTGCTAATTTCAATTTTTTGAATTGCCCAATCAAACATCTCGTTTATAAGTTTCGACATTTGGAAAATCAATTCCAAACCTAAAAAAGAACTTCATAGTTCACCAAGATCCCTTCAGTTTCTTCGTCAATTTACATTTGTCTATTCTTCAAGACAATTCCCATCACTTTTGAAATGTGCTATTAATGTAACTCTTTTATTTAATTATGAAAGATTCGGAGCATCATTCAACATCACCTTTGCTAAAATTCAAGTACTGTAATTTATAATACAAATTTTCAGGTCATCTCCCATCGAGAACCTAAAATAAGTTATTTATAAAGAATAAAGACCCAATATCCAAAACAGACTTATTTAATAGTTAAAAGTTACCATCAATGGCATTTCAAACGATTAATCCAACAACAAATAAAGTAGTAAAGTCATTTGATGAAATGACCGCAGCTGCTGCTGAAGAAGCCATTTCTAAAGCCACAATTGCATTCGATCAATGGAAACAAACAGATTATCAAACACGAGCACAAATTTTGTACACTGTTTCAGGGCTGTTACGGGCAAAAAAGAAGAGCCTCGCCCAATTAATTACCTTGGAAATGGGCAAACTCCTTGCTCATGCAGAAGGTGTGTAAGTACCCCGTTTTTCGAACCGGTTATAAATTGGAAGTTCAAATTTGCTGAAATTTCTCTGAGTATTTCAAAGGGCTTAAATTATTTAGCGATTGATGTGGATGATTTAAGTTGTAATCTTCCATCCATTGCCAAGACAGCTCT
>CANHIS010000035.1 GCA_947460255.1 Bacteroidota bacterium | reverse complement strand
CCTCAAACATTTGATAAATCACAGATGCAGAGAATTCTTGCTTCATCGGAAATTGATCTGTTTTATTAGCATTTGCCAAATAATTCAATTTATTTCCCAAGTACTTTTCCCCTTTTAGGGAAGTGTTTAATTGTTGAGCCAAAGATGAATAAACAGCACATACCTCAAATAAGCTTGTTTCTGTGCCACCAAGAATGAGTGATAATCCATATTCAGATGTCGGTCTATCAAAGGTTGTAAACCCAAGATTTTTTAATTCCTCATGGAAATTTTGTGTTCCATGTTGTGCCAATAATCTAACCATCGGAACATTCAATGACCTGGATAATGCGGTTTTCGCTGCAACTGCACCATCATAGGTCTGATTAAAGTTTTTAGGTGAAAAACCTGAAATATGAGTGGGAATATCTGGTAAAATGCTTTCAGGAGAAATTTCACCTTTCTCCATGGCTGCTGCATAAAGAAGCGGTTTAAGGATAGAACCTGTGCTCCTTCGAGCATTGGCGCAATTCACAACCGATGATTCAGATCCATTGTCATGAAAATCACTTGTATTTCCTACATAAGAAATTACTTTATTGGTTTTTACATCAATTACAATTGCTGCCATATTATGAACTTGATGTTGCTCATAATCATTGTGATATCGTTCCAAACTCAACAATACTTGCTCTTGTAAATGGCGATCAATACTTGAATATATCCGTTGTTCCTGAAATCCATCTTTAATTGCATGATCCAACAGCTGTGTTGCCAATTGTGGAATTGGAATTGGCTTGCCTGGCAAGGGTTCAAGGATTGCTAATTGAAGTTCTTCAGTATTTATTTTGTCATGAAGGTGTAGAGATTTTAGTAGTCGATTTCTTTTATTTCTTAATCTTTCAGCATTTTTTCCGGGGAAAATTAAACTTGGAGCATTTGGCAACACTGCTAAAGTCGCAGATTCTGCCCAACTTAATTTGTCTGCTGATCTTCCAAAATATCTCCATGAAGCAGCTTCCAATCCAACTACATTTCCTCCAAATGGAGCATGCGCTGCATACAACGAAATAATCTCTTCTTTCGAATAACTCAATTCAATTCTTGTAGCCATCAAACTTTCCACAATTTTATCCCAAATTCCACGAGATTTCTTTTTCCTCACCATCCTTGCCAATTGCATCGTCAATGTGCTTCCGCCGCTTTTAACCGACATACTTCGCGTATTTTGCAGTAATGCTCTTCCAATTCCTCGTGCACTTACTCCTGGATGATTGTAAAATGTCTTGTCTTCGAATTCAATTAATGCTTCCTTGAATTTCGTTGGAACATCTTTGTTTTCTGGAAATCTCCATTGACCATCTTTGGAAATTCTAGAGCTTAATATCAATCCATTTTTATCGAATAACACTGTCGAATATGGATCTGCAAACAATGGATTTGGCAAGCAGAACATATACCAAAATACAAATGCCATGAAACTCTCTGGCAAGAACAGCCTGATAAGGTTGATTATTTTCTTCATTTTCATCTCTATGCTTCAAATCTGCTTATATTCATTCATTAATAACTTTATGCTTGATTATGTGCTATCAAATTTTGATTATCCGCTTTTGTTGTTAGAGGATTTGTTTCTGTATTTTTAACGCATCACTTTCCCAAATCTCTCACGCTTGTTCATTCGGATTTTTCTGTTTTTCTTTTTGATCACTTTGACTTTGAATGCTCAACAATTCAGCTTCAATTCTTGGTCAGTGTCTGAAGGCCTCGCGCAATCGCAGGTTTATGCCTTGCATCAAGACAGTCGAGGCATTATTTGGATGGGAACTCGTGGCGGAGGATTAAGCGCTTTCGACGGAATTCGTTTTAAAAACTATACTTCTCAAGATGGTCTAAAGGATAATTTCATCCTTTCGATCCTTGAAACACCCGATAAACAATTGTGGATTGGCTCCAATACGGGACTTTCGAAATTTGATGGTCGGAAATTCCAAGCCGTATCTTTCACCAATGTTGGAAGTCCAGCAGTGGAATGTATGTTATTTTCCAAGCAGCTTGGATTGTTAATCGGAACAAGCCGTGGACTTTATGTTCAAAACGGGAACTTATTTGTCCCACTGCTTAACCAAGCAGAAGAATTAAAATCAGGAATCACAGATTTACATGAAGATAATTTAGGGAATATTTGGATTGCTAGTCCCGCTGGACTTTCACGCTATAATGGGAAAGCGTATAAATTTTGGAATGTTAAATCAGGATTATTAGGAAACAATATCCGGACAATTTCATCCGATTTTAAAAATAGAATTTGGATAGGTTTTTACGGCGAAAGTATTGGCATTCTAAGTGGTGACTCGGTGCTTCGCTTCCCTGTAAATTTAGAATCAGGAGATGGTATAATTCATACTTTAATTCGTGACCGCGAAGGGAAGATTTGGATTGGAACGCAAAGCAACGGAATTGGATGCTGGAATCCTGCTGATGGTTCTCTTAGGTTTTATTCTGAGCGCGATGGATTAGCAAATAACCATGTCAGATCAATCATTGAAGACAATTGTGGAAATATATGGGTAGGCACTTCTGGTGGTGGAGTGAGCAAATTTTCAGGTCAAGATTTTATTCATTACAACCAAAAATCTGGGCTTTCTGGAAGGAATGTTTATGCAATAGCTGAAGACACAAGTGGATCCATTTGGTTTAGCACATCTGCCGGAGGCATATCCAATTTAAATGGAAATCAGATTAAAGATTTGAGCACTTTAGAAGGGTTTCCTAAATCGAAAGTGAAAAAACTCTTTGTTGATAGAATTGGCAGATTGTGGATAGGTACGGAAGGCGAAGGTCTTTATTTAAAGGATGGTGAGGAAATCAGCCATTACGGTCTATTCAACGGCTTGCGTGGAAATTGGATTCGAGATATCATTCAAGATGATGCAGGCAATATTTGGATAGCTAAAGCTGGTGGAGGAATTTCATGCATGATTGAGTCCAATCGTGGCATTTTTAGTTATAAGCATTTCGATACAAAAAACGGCTTACCTGATGATCGAATCAATCAGCTATTGCTACTCAACTCAAGAATTTGGTTCGCTACTTCAAATGCAGGAATTGGGTACATTGAAAATGATTCAATTTTTAATTTCAAATTATCTGACGGATTAAGCAGTTTGAAAATTCGTTCTTTATCTGCTGGAAGATCCAATGATATTTGGGTAGGCACTGCCGATAAAGGATTGAACCATGTTGAATTTAATGGTAAAAAGTGGCTTTTCAAATCTGTCGATTCCAAAAATGGATTGTCATCAGATAATATTTATTTGTTGCAATTAGATTCTCGTGGTCAACTTTGGGTTGGTTCTGAAAAAGGATTAGATCGATTAAGTTTTTCAGTGGATGGATTGGTTCAAGAAATTCGACATTTTTCAAGCAATGAAGGATTTGTTGGTGTTGAAACTTCTCAGAATGCTTGTTTATCGGATGCAGAAGGGAGGCTTTGGTTTGGAACTATCAATGGACTCACATGCTGCAATCCTGCATCTACAAGAAAAAACAATAATCCTCCATTGCTCAGATTTACCAATTTGAGTATTGCTTATCAGCCTATCAATTTAACGCCTTATGCGAATGCATTGGATGGTTGGAATAACCCTTTAAAATCAATCATTTTACCATACAATAAAAACCAGATTAGTTTTGAATTTCAAGGGATTAATCATTCCAATCCAGAACAAGTTAAATATCAATGGAAACTAGAAGGACTTGAAGAAAATTGGTCACCTGCCGACTTTCGAAACAATATCACTTATTCAAGTTTAGCGCCAGGAGAATATACATTCCTTGTTAAAGCATGCAATGAAGACGGTGTTTGGTCGAAGCCGCTTCAGATTTCATTGAAAATTAAATCGCCGATTTGGCGCGAATGGTGGTTTATTGTTTTGGGATTGAGTGGTATAGTTTTAATTTTCTGGCTATACTTTCGAAGTAGAATAAAACGTATCAAGCGAAAATCTCTTGAAGCACAACAAAAACTGCAGACAGAAAGTGATCTTTTGAAGTTGGAACAGAAAGCACTCCAGCTCCAAATGAATCCGCATTTTATTTTTAATGCGCTGAATTCAGTGCAATCATTAATTGGCAGTGAGGATGAGAAAACTGCGCGATTCCAACTTTCACGTTTCTCGCGATTAATGCGTCAAATCCTTGAGAGTAGCAGAGAAGAACTAATTCCACTTCAACTGGAAATAAATATTCTAGAGAATTATTTAAATCTGGAAAACTTTATCCATGGAAATCATTTTAAATTCGATTTTATCATTGATGGAAATTACCAGCCTGAAGAGGTTTTAATTCCTGCAATGATGGTCCATCCTTTCGTCGAAAATGCTGTAATTCATGGTTTATCAAGTAGAAAAAATGGAAGCATCGAAATTCGATTCATTATCGATGAATTGCAATTAACTGCAATCATTACAGACAATGGAGTGGGGCGGGAGAAGGCAAAAATCAATAATCTTCAGCGAGATCCTTCACATAAATCTACTGCTTTGTTGGTAGTGGAAGAAAGATTAAAGCTATTCAATATTTCTGGAAAGCCCGAAATAACTGATCTTTACGATCAGGATAATTCACCAGCTGGTACCCAAGTGAAGATTGTCTTACCAGTGAAACATGTCTTTTAAAGTTTTAAGTTTGAAAATCATTTTATGAATCCAATTCAAGCTATTGTAGTTGATGATGTTGCTGAATCGAGAAAAACACTCATTCGTGATATTAAAGATTACTGTCCAGAAATTACCATCCTTGGGGAAGCGGATGGTGTTGTGAGTGCTGCAAGATTGATTCGTCAAGTTAAGCCAGAGTTGATTTTTCTTGATATCCAAATGCAGGATGGAAGCGGGTTTGATTTATTGGATATCATCGGTGAGGAAAATATCAAAGTAATCTTCACCACTGCATCAGATGCCTTTGCACTGAAAGCATTTAGATATGCAGCATTGGATTATTTATTGAAACCAATTGATGTAGAAGAATTAATCAATGCAGTAAAGAAAGTTTCAACGCAGAAATTTAGTCAATCCGAACCTGTAAAATTGCTCAATGAACAACTGAAAAAGCACGATGATTCTAACTTTCAGCGTTTAGCATTACACACGCAAGACAAAATTTACATTGTAGAAATTGCAGAAATTCTTCGATGTGAATCTGATGGAAATTATACACGATTTCATTTAAAGGATAAGTCCACACTTTTGGTTACGCGTACGCTCAAGGATTTTGACGATTTGCTCACGCCAATGAATTTTATTCGTGTGCACCAAAGTCATCTCGTGAACATTGTTTTTGTGCGCGAATTTAACAAGCGTGACGGAGGTTATCTCATCATGCGCGACGGTTCAGAAGTTTTGGTTTCTACAAGAAAACGTGCTGAAGTCATTGATCGACTTGAAGGTAAAAAATAACCCTTCACTTTGGAGATTATCCATCATGAAGGGTTAACTCTATTGTTTGGATTTACTTTAAAGCCATAGGTTCTTGCTTCTTCACTTCTATCCAAAATCCTTTTTCAACCGCCTGTATATTGTTGTCATACATTGCTTCCGCCAATACACCAGGAAGGTAAAAACGACCTTGATAGGCAGCATTTAACAACACTTTGTAACTTACTGTTTGCATTGGCGCCATCGAAAAGTAGGTGCTCACTCTGTCATCTCGAATGTCTTGGTAAACATAATCGCTATTCGGCAACAATCCTGCAACTGCATCCATTCTACTGTTTCTAATTTCCCAACCAGATGGGAAGATTTGGGTCAATGACATTTGTTCATACATCTTTCTTTCAGGATTGATCAAAATCACTTCTGCAATAAAATCAGTGCCTTGTGTTAACTGATTTACTGGAATTATTTTTCCATCCGTATTCATAAAACGTAATGCCATTTTCAGTCTTTTGCTCACTTGTTTTTCTTCACCACTTTTAGCAATAGATTTTTTTACCAATCTAAAATGCAAAGCTGATTTCCCTTCATTTTTCAGAGTGACTTTCAATTTGCTTTTTTCAGCATTGCGCATTAGTTCAACATGAGAGAACGATTGCTTAGCGGATTTTTTAATTTCTTTTCCATCATTTAATTGATAGCTGAAATTCAATCCACCTGTGCTGTTCGAATAATTCATGTATTCATTCAATGCAAGTAAACTCCAAGCCGTTGTTTGAGTACTCATCCATTTGTTGCTGTTGATATTTTCACATATTTCAATGGCCAACTTTTCAATTTGCTTTTGATCTTTCATCAAAATCATCGTTTGCAAGATCATTGCAGCATCTCTTTCGGATGTCCCAAAATTGCCCGATAATTCATTGTATTTCGGAATATTTGTGCTTAATCCTGCTGTGAGTGACCTAGCAGTTTCTGGTTGTCCGTTTAAACAATATGCAGCCGCTAATCTCCATTTTGCCGCAATATTTAAATTCTTCAACTCTCGCAATCTGTTCATCGCACCTGTTTCTGGATTTCTGCTTAAAGCTAAAACGTACAACCTGTAGGCCTGTTCAAGTTCACTTTCCCCATTGGTATTAATATCTGACCAATTTTGTGCTTGCCTTTTTTGGTAGTCCACCCATTTTGTTTTTAATCCATTCGGTAACACATAGCCAGCTCTTTCCGCTTCAATTAAAAAATGTCCAGCATAATTCGTTCCCCAATTGTTTGGTGTACTCATTCCAGGCCAGTAAGCGAAACCTCCCGATGAAGTTTGGAATTTCCCAATTCTCTGAATTGCAGCTTTCACATTTACTGTGATCTTTTGTTTTTCTTCTCCCGTTAAGTCTAAGACTTTCTGCATTGCCAATTGAGGAAATGCAGATGAAGTTGTTTGCTCAATACATCCATGTGGATATCCAATTAAATAAGACAATCGTTTGCTGATTTCCACTGGTAATAGAGAAGCTTCCAATGAAAAGTCATTTGTTCCATCTAATCCAGAAAGGTCTATGGTTTTTGTCGTTTCCATTCCACCATTTAATTTAATTCTTTCAATGGATGTCACAACGGGATTCAATGGTCGCACATCAATTTCAATGGTTTGAACAGCCCTTTCATTGCCACTTTCAGCAATTACTTTTACCTTTCCAATTCCACATTTTTCGGCAATTCTATATCGGAAATTCACGACCTCATCACCTGTTGAATTAAATTTTATCACTTTCTCTTCACCTTTAATTGCCTCGAAAAATTCGTTGGTTTCAACTCTGATTTTTACCTGTTTAATATGCGATTCCATTGCAAATACATTTACAGGTAATTCCACTTCCTCACCTGGGCCTAAAACTCTTGGAAGTGTTGCCAAAACCATCAATGGCTTTTTCACAGGAACTGCAACTTCTGCATTTCCATAAGCGCCATTTTCTCCAGCTACCACCATGATTCTCACTGATCCAACATACTGTGGAATCTCAATTTTATGTTTGGCCGTTTGTCCTGCATTTAATTTAAACGGTCCAATAAATCGCACTACCGGCCTAAACCTATTTGCTTTTGCTCCTTTCGCATTGATCGAACTTCCATCTCCACCAATACTTAATACTTTATTTAATTTCCCTCCATACGCGCCAATTACATAATCATACAAATCCCAAGTTTTAATTCCCAATGCTTCTTTTTGATAAAATTCATCACGCGGATTTGGTGTTTTAAATCTTGTTAAATCCAGTAAGCCTTCATCAACCACGGCAAGCGTATAGGTCATAGCTTTGCCGTTGAGTTCTTTTACTTGGATATTTGCAACACTTTCTGGACTAAATTCTTTGGCCGTTTTTATTTCTGGATGCAGCTCTCTTGCTGGGTCTTCAATATTTACTGGAATTATTCCATACATCCGCATCGGTAAATCGTTTTTTACATTTCCATGTGGTTGAATTAAACTCACGAAAATGTATGCTACAGGCCCCATTTCACCAGTAGCCTTGAATTTTACCTTCGTTTCTCCTTGCTCTGTATTTACCCAGAATTTCTTTAGAATTTTTTCACCATTTTCAATGCTGATCAACGCTCTTCCTTTTCCAGATGATGGAATACTGAGTTGAATATCTTCTCCTGCACGGTAATTTTCCTTATCTGCCGAAAAGCTTAACATACTTGCAAATTGCGTGTTCGAATTGTTGCTGCGCGACCAATAAGGACTGTCGAAGAACACAATTTTACCAGTGGTGTGACCTGATTTTTTATCAGTTACTCTTACCAAATATCTTCCCCATTGATCAGCGTCTAATCCATATTTCATTACAGCTTTCCCATTTTTAGTCGAAAACGTGGAATCATAAACAGGATAAACACCTGGTCTACTCAAATAATAATGCACATCATCATCGAAGCTATCCCACCACCATTCCCAATTCAACCTGAAGATTTTTACTTGTAAATCTGATGATGCAGATTCGCCATTTTCTGAAACGGAAGCCAAGCCAAATTCATGGATTTTTCCAGTTTCAATTACCGGACGATAAATATTGGTTGATGGAGTGCTCAAACCTGCATAGCTTCTATAGGTTGAATACGTTGTGCTAAACCGATCCACCGAGAAATCTCCTCCTTCTTCAAATACTCTGGTAATAAATGAAGCTTTCAAAAATCCCGGAGCTGAATTTCCAGATTCAATTCTTGAATTAAATCGAACTTCACCTTGCGCATTTAATTTTCCATTAAAGAGCAATTGCTGCTGACTTTCATATTTTTTCGTTGGATCATCAAAATGATAATTTGGGAATTTTTTAAAAGAAGTGGGGCTTTGAGTTACAGTTACTTCCACATTCGCATTTAAATTCTTTGCAATTGCACCATGAAGCCATTTTGCGCTCAATTGAATTGAATCTTTTTTGGCATCTGAAGTGATTATTTCACCTTCTTTTCCTGCAGTAAGATAAATTTTAAGTCTGTTCGGTTTTACAGTTTCAATTCTGATGTTTTTTGTAAATGTTTTATTTCCCACATTCACTTTAGCCAACCAAAATCCTGTTGGAGCATCTACGTCTGTTTGTGTTCTAAAATCATAGAAATCATTTACAGGTGTGTTGTTCTGGATTTTCTTTACAATTCTCCCTGCTGGATCAATTAATTCCATTGATACAGGATAATTTGGAGGCAGCACGTTTTTAGGATCTTCCAGAATAAAATTCAAGAACAAGGAATCTCCCGGTCTCCAAACACCTCGCTCTCCATAAATAAATCCTCTGATTCCTTTGTCGGTTTTTGCACCATCTACATCAAAATTACTCAGCGACAATGCACTTCCATCATCTGTTTTTACATATCCTTTTTGATTCCCGAATTTCGCAACTGCTACAAATGGCTTCGACTGCATTTTGCAATTCGCCATTCCTTGATTGTCAGTTGCTACGGTTTGAATTACCTGCTGTTGAAAATTATAGAATTGCACAATGGCTCCTTTAATGGGCTCAGCGGTCATTAAGCTATTTACTACAACATGCATTTCCTTATCAGGCTGCTGTTTTACGGTAACTCCAAGATCCGAAACCAATACATTTCTACCTCGAATTTTTGATTGATAATAGTATTCAGAACATGGGTCTTGATCCGAATAATCTCCATCTTCATCTTGATCGTATTGATAGCCCCACTCTTCATTTAAATCAATTTCTTCGTTAAATTCTAAATGATCAATTTCCTCGTTTGAAGCTGAATTTTCACCATTTTCTTCGCCTGAAGCACATTCCCAAATAGCATCTTTCTTCAGCATTTTCAGCTGAATTCGATACATCGCTCCCGGTTCGTTTTTAAATAAGCTACTTAGATCAATTGCATAGCGTTTCCATTTCTTTAAATCTTCTGGTTTTTCTGGATTTAATTCAATTCTTTTTACCAGTTTTTTACTTCCAACCCTGTAGATTTCCCTTTGTCCATTCAATGAATTTACCTGCAAAAATTGAAGTACATTGTTTTCATACAAATGATAAACAGTTACTTCAACTGCTTTAACCGCAACAGCTTCGAATGGGAAAAACAATTGTCCTGAATTCGGTAAAATCACGCCATTGGTCACCATTCTAATATTCGGCTTCGCAGGCTCAAAATATGCTTGTACAGTTTCTGGCTGATTCATATGGAAATTCCAAGCATTCTTCAACGCAGTGCTAATTAGAATTTTATATTCACCAGTTAACATTGTTTGTGGATACACTTTCACAACGGTACCCATCACTACACAGCGCGGGTCCGGCTGTCCTTCAATACGAATGATATTGTTTAATGATTGTCCGGGTTTGATTGGATCTGAAAACGACAACACCAAGCATTGCTCTGGATTGTGTTCAATACTATGAGAAACAACGCCAAATTGCCCCATTGGAACAACATGATAAAAGACATCATCGTCTCTCGAAACACCGCATTTATCACCATCTGCATTTATCTTGACCTGTGTGCTCTCTTGCTTCCTTTCTACACTGTCAACACTGAAATCTACTTTTGCATTTTCTAAATCGTAACTATTATATTCCCAATTAATTTTCAGCGTTCTGCCGTCCTGCTGAGCAACCAGCATTTTTCTTAAATCCGTGGTGTCTGGGATATCATTAAACTGAATTGTCCCTTTCAATCTTTGCCAAACCTGACTTTCAAAATTGATTGGTTCAGTTTCATTTATCGAAACCCTATAATCTTGCTTTTTTGTTTTGAATTTAAATGTGAACTCTCGCAATTTTCTGGGAACACGTGGATTTAGTTTTTCCAAATCCACAGTACAGAAATATTCCTGATCATTTTCCATTCTTTCTTCTGGCCTGAAAACCATTTGTCTGCGGGATGTCCAAACCAATTTGCCTTTTAACGAAGGTGTGAATTCGAGCACTTTCGAAGTTTCTTCTTTTTCCATAGAAATGGAATCCAAAACAATCGGCATATCGAAATTCAACAACACCTTGATTTCCGATTTTGCTGATACAATTCCCGAGGAATATCCCGAAATATACTCCTTGAAAAGATGCGGATTAGACAAATCCGGTGCTGCAAATAGCGTGAAATATCCAATTCCTAATAAAATTGCCCCGATTCCGGGCAGGAAGACCATCCGTTGAGCAAGAAGAGCCGACAATCGTTTTAACCTTGTTTTCATGTAGCAAACCTAATCTCATGGTTTGCCTTATATATGAGGTTTGATTAACTGCTCAACCTTTTCGATTATCTGTATCCAAATGAAGATTATCCGCAGGACACCTTTTAAACAAAGGATTTCAGAGATTTTGGTTCTTACCAATATTTAGAAACCAACAATTGCTTCTGCTTGATTTCATATTCAATCCCACCAAAGGTAATGGCTTTATTTTCAGGAGTTTTACTGAAGTCTAATTCGTCTTTCATTCGATGAATACTCCCTCCAGTTTTGAATGCAATTTCCAAATAATCTGGATGGATATATTGCGCATCTCCGCAAACTACCACGTTTACTCGCTTGCTGATATTTTTCAACAAGACGATGTCTTTCACTGGTGCATAACTATCCCCAATTAAAATAATCGACTCTGCATCCTTGAATTTCTTCATGGCTGCTTCCAGTGCTTCAATATTGTTTTCCGGTTGATCTCCGCCACTGCCTGCTTTGGTGGTATTGGTCAAGGTTTGAACAGCATCTGTCGGAGAATTTGATTTACTATGATATATCCCACCTGTGGATCCGATCACCTTTTCATAATCAAGCTTTTTATCCCCATCATTGAAAAACGTAAATCCTGATAAATCGCGGCGTTCAGCATTTAATTTAATCCACATCACTAAGTCTGCATAATAGGGCGACATCGATCCCGTCGCATCACAAACTACCAGCATTTTCTTCCACTCAGGATGGCGATTAAACACACTGCTAACGGTTGAATCTCTACTGGTGTAAATTGGAGAATAAACATCAATCGACTTATGTTTGTAAACCTCCGGAACAATTAAGGTGTCGCACTTTTTATACTTCTCTTTTTTTCGTTTCCAAATCGATGCATGGTCGTACAAAATGCCTTTTTCAAGTTTCCTTTTACTCCTTGGAAGGTATTTTCCAGTAGGCACTTTTTTACACCGAATTTTCGAGGTGAATCCAATGACACTGTCTTTGTCTACTTCTAATTCCAAAAGCTTTTTAAGGATTTCGCGATCCTCTGTTGGACTTCTACTGGCTTTATTTTCATTGTGCATTTTTACCAAGAAACCGTGGTAATAAGTTTTGGCAGTTTCGTCGGTGGTGGCTCCCGTTTGAACCAAGAATTTCCATTTGATCTTTTTCGCTCCAAATAATTTTGGATAAATACTTCTGAATTGTTCGATTCGCTTACTGTTTAATCCGGGCTGACTAAATGTTTCACTCATTCTATAAGCCGTCCAAACGAGAATTATTTCTTCCACTTTGCTGGGTTCATCTTGCAGAAGATGCTTGAAATCTTTGATGAATTTCGATGAGTTAAACTCCATTTCCAACAACACATATGGGAATTTCCTAAAATCCGCAGGTACTTTTGATACACTAATCGGTTTTATCTGAACCAGCGAATCGATCCGTTGGGTTGGTGAAGCATTTAATTCTTGATTTTCGCCATTAAATAATAGTCCAATCAACGCAAAGAAGGATATCAGTTTAACCATGACGATATAATTTAAACTCCAACTTTCAGGCTAACGTTTTCTTAGTGCTGTTTTAGTATAGCTCCATCAGTTTATTTTCTAACCATATACCGCTTTCTTCTCTCAACTTAGCTTCAATGCTCAAATAAAATGAAGCAATCTTTGTAAGTTTGTCGAAATTCATCGCCATGGAAATTGAATTCGTCAACCACTCATCATTTGTAGTTCGCCACGACAACGTTGTACTAATGATCGATCCATGGTTAGAAGGCCGTGTGTTCAATAACGGATGGGAACTCCTCGCGAAAACAACTTTCGGATTCGATGATTTTTCCACGGTGACCCACATTTGGTTTTCTCACGAACACCCCGACCATTTCTTTCCACCAAACATTGCGCGAATTCCTGAAGAATATCGTAAACGGATTACAGTGTTATTCCAAGTTACTGCCGACAAACGTGTTGTAAACCATTGTAAAAAAGTGGGTTTCAAGGAAGTGATTGAAATGCATCCCGATGAACACATTCAACTAAGTTCAGACTTAAAAGTGATGTGCGAACATTACCAAGAAGGTGATTCTTGGATCGTGTTCAAAACAAAAGATTTAACCGTTTTCAACACCAACGACTGTGGAATCCGCGACAAAAACGATGCGTTGAAAATCCAGAAGAAAGTTGGTAAGGTAGATGTTCTCCTCACGCAGTTCTCCTACGCTTATTGGGCTGGAAACCGAGAAGATGTAACTTACCGACGTAAGGTTGCCGACGAGAAGCTTGAAGGATTGAAATTCCAAGTGGAGATGTTTCAACCCAAACTCATCATTCCAATCGCGAGTTTCATATGGTTCTGCCATGAAGAAAATTTCTACCTAAACGATGAAGTAAACCGCCCGCAAAAGGTGTACGATTTTATAGTAAACCAAACAGGTGCAAAATCGATCATGATGTATCCTGGCGACCGTTACACTCCTTACCAAGAATACAATTCCGATTCTGCAATCCAAAGATACAACGACGATTTTGTGCGTATTCTCAAAGGTGAAAATCTCGTTAAAACTGTGCCTGTTTCAGAAGCTGAAATGCTCGCACAAGGCAAAGATTTTATCGATAATTTGAAAGGGAATTTTGGCATTTGGACGAAGTTTCTTTCGCCAGCCCGTATTTGGATTACCGACTTCAACCGCGCGTATGAACTTTCATTAGAAAACGGTTTGGTCCAAGCGGATGATATCGAAGAACGCTGTGATGCTTCATTATCTGCCGAATCGCTTGTGTTCAATTTTAAGTTCCCTTGGGGAAATGATACACTCGGAATCAATGGCCGTTACCAACGTCCTAAAGGCGGAAACTACTCACGTTTCTACAACTTCTTCCGTTACAACCAGCTCAAAAGCCGCGGAATTAAAGTCGGAGTGGGATATTTCACGGGTATGGCTATCCGAAAAGTGCTCGTAAAGGCTGGTTTACAAAAAATCTAATCACGGATAAATCAGTACAGTACAACCTTTTTGAATCTCGCGGTACAATGCTTCCAATTCGTCCTTTTCCATCGAAATACAGCCCCAAGTGAGGTCCTGTCGATCCGTTCCTGGCCAATTACCGCTCCAACCATGGATGCCAATTCCTCCGCCAAGTTTCGTGGTTTTCAAAGGTTCACGACCATCACGATTCGCCTTTTCGATTTGTTCAAATTGAGATTTGGAGATCATCTTTTTCCTCAAGCCATTTTCAGCATCCCAAGTATTGGGGTAATTTAATCGCATCCATCTTGAACCTAGAAACGATCCATAAGCCCCGCCAAACGGACCAACCGACTTTTCAATAATTCGATACTGCCCTTCAGGAGTTTTGTTGTCGCCTTGCATAAGTTTATGTCCTTCAGGTGATTGTCCCAATGCAATTCTATATTCTCTCACCAGTTTTCCTTCAACAAACAGCTTCATTCGATAGTCCGATTTATGGGCAATTAACAACTGTTTTTCTTTGCTCGGAACCAAGCATTTACGATGGTTTTGGATGTATTCCGACGGTTCGAAATAATGCGCATTAATCCACTCTTGGTCCTTCCCATCTGCAGATGGCCAATAATCAGCAGGTAAATTCCGCATGTTTCGCTTTCGAATTTCCAAATGTAAATGGGCAGGATAGGCGCCACCACCTGTTCCAATGTCGCCAATTTCTTGTCGTCTAATTACCTGATCTCCAATTTGTACCAATCGTTTTCCAAGATGCGCATAAGAACTGTAAACCGTATCAACTATCAAGTTTTCAAGCACCAAGTGCCGAATCGTGATCACATTTCCCCACGGTGATCCAAAGTCTCTCGATTCAACCACTTCGCCCGATGCAGCTGCAAAAACCGGTTGTCCTTCGTCCGAATTTCCACCTCCGTTTCCGTTCCAATCTTCACCTGTATGAATGCCCAAACTGTAAATTTCGGCCGTCCGCGTTGCGATATACCAACCAGAATGTGACTTTCCAGCTTTGTCTGAATACGTTCCACCACCATTTCCATCTCCAAATGGGAAATCAAATCCATCGCTAAATGGCAATTCCATGATGTCGTTTTTTTTCCCTGCCGGGGAAAGGGATCTTTGTTGCTGAGCCTCAACACAACTGCTCAAAAAAATCAAAAAAATTATTGCTTGTAACATGGTTTGCATGGCGTTAACAACGGAAATTTTTCTGGTTTCGTGTTTCATTGGTGCACTCCATGGAAGCATTTATTTGGCTGACAAATCAAATGAATTTCTTCGTTTTAATTTCAAGCTATATCGTTTAATCGGGAATTCGAATTTCACATTGTTAACATTGAATTATTGATAACCTGATAATTAATCTGGCTTATTGTTATTTTGACGTTAAGAAAATCCCAGTATCTTTGCTGATAAATTAAAACACAATGGCCGATAACAAATTGCATGCATTGTTAGATGAAAATGGATTGCCCGCTAGTCCGGTTTTGGATGAACAGGTGATCAATTATCTCATCGATATTGACGGCACTATTTGCGACGATGTGCCCAACGAAGAGCCTGAAAGAATGGTTACTGCCACGCCTTATCCTGATGCGCTCGAAACTTTAAATCGTTGGTTCGAGCAAGGCCATATCATTACTTTTTTCACTTCCAGAACGGAGGATCTTCGGGAAATCACTATAGAGTGGCTCGACCGTCATGGCTTCAAATATCACGGAATCCTGATGGGTAAACCTCGCGGTGGAAATTACCATTGGATCGACAACCACATCGTTCGTGGAACCCGTTTCAAAGGTAAATTCACTGAAATGGAAACCGTAATGAAAGAGATTCTCGTTTTCAAGAAATAATTTGTTCTCTTACAATCAAAAGCCCGGTAAAACTGATGTTCTACCGGGCTTTGTAATTTTATGGATTACATTTTAGTAAGAAATCGGATTTGGTTTCCGAGGCCCCTTCTTGTGCCATGGTCTTCCTTTCCCTTTCGGTTTTGCTGAATTAGCGCCCTCGCCCGAGCTGCTTCTAGAAGAACTTTGACCCTGACCTTGGCCTTGTGCTGGCTGATTTCGTTGCTGCTGTGGTTTGGCTTTCTTTTTCGGTGCTGCTGGTCGGCTGTTATTGTGAATATGACCAGTTACCAAAGGAACTTCTGCGCCTTTAATGCTCCAAGCATGGTTCGTTTCTACAGGAATCTGCTTTTTAATTAAACGCTGAATGTCTTTCAAATATGCCATTTCCTCGTCATCACAAAACGAATAGGCAACTCCGCTCATTCCTGCTCTTCCGGTTCTACCAATTCGGTGAACGTAGGTTTCTGGAACATTGGGAATTTCATAATTGATTACGTGCGACAGGCTGTCAACATCAATTCCTCGTGCAGCAATGTCTGTAGCAATGAGCACGCGAGTGGTTCCGGCTTTGAAGTTGTTGAGCGCACGTTGACGAGCATTTTGCGCTTTATTTCCATGGATTGCTTCGGCTGTATAACCGGCTTTGTGCAAGTCTTTTACAACCTTATCTGCTCCATGTTTCGTTCTGGTGAACACCAATGCCGATTTAATTTTTGGATCTTTTAAAAGCTTCACCAAGAGATGCTTCTTATCATTCTTTTCAACGAAGAAAATGGTCTGCTCGATTGTATCTGCCGTGGATGAAACCGGCGCAACTTCCACCATCGAAGGATTTACTAAAATGGTATCTGCCAATTTCTGGATTTCAGGTGGCATCGTTGCTGAGAAAAATAAGCTCTGACGTTTTGCTGGAATCTTGGTTAAAATTCTTCGCACATCATGCACAAAACCCATGTCGAGCATACGATCGGCTTCATCCAAAATGAAGATCTCCAAGCTCTGAAGATGCACAAAACCTTGTTGCATCAAATCGAGCAAACGGCCTGGTGTGGCTACAAGAATGTCGATTCCGCGCTTAAGCGTTTCTGTTTGAGCTCTTTGTGGAACGCCTCCAAAAATTACCGCATGCCGCAAGGGCAAATGGCGCCCGTAAGCTTTCAAACTTTCTTCAATTTGAATGGCTAATTCACGCGTTGGTGTTAAAATTAAGCATCGAATTGGACGCGAAGGTTGAGGCTTTTGCACTCTCGAATGCAACAATTGTAATACAGGAATCGAAAAAGCGGCAGTTTTGCCTGTTCCAGTTTGTGCGCATCCCAGTAAATCTTTGCGGTCCAGAACCAGCGGGATAGCCTGTTCCTGAATCGGTGTTGGTTGAACATAACCTTCTTCTTGCAAAGCACGAAGGATCGGTTCAATCAAGTTTAATTGATCAAATTTCATGTAAAAATGGGTCAGGCAACGAAGCCTTCACCGCACTGAATCAGCGATGGGATGGAAACCTGGGTTGAGGAACGATTGTTTATTTGTTCCGGTTTATTCTTCTCCTGAAAGTCAATTTAGACCCAGAAGATCAGTGAGAATGCGGCAAAGGTAAGCCAATATTCCAATTGACCTTCAAGTTGCAGCATTTTCGCGCCGCAGATGAGCGTTTTCAAGTCCTTTCGTTAAATGAAATCCATCAACTCGAAATTTCTTCCAAGCACTTGTTCGTGCCCAAAGCCAATCCCTTTGTTAAGCAATGTTGCATACACCTTCCTGAAATCCAAGGTGTGTTTTAAGTCGCCGTTGTCGAGATCGGTTAACGACACCAAATTGTTCTGCATGCCTGCTTTTTTCAATCCGCCGCCGATGATATAGAGGTTATTTGCAGTACCATGATCAGTTCCATTGGACGCATTTTGCTTCACTCGTCTGCCGAATTCAGAAAATACAATTACCAATGTGTCGTTCAGCGCATTGGCTTCTCGTAAATCTTTCGTGAATGCATAAATCGAATCGCTCACCACGCCTAGCAAACGGTTTTGCGATTCTTGTTGTCTTACGTGTGTATCAAAACCTGAAATCGAAGTGTAATAAATGCCCGATTCCATCCCAGCAGCAATTAAACTGGCAATTTGCTTCAAACTATTTCCTAATTCATGTTGAGGATAAACGGATGAATTTGTTTTGATACTGGCTTTTTCGGCAATGTACGCTGCCGATGAAGTCGTTTGCGCCAAGGTCTTGTAAAGAAAAGACAATTCGCCTGTTGCTTCGCTTGCGCTTCCATTCTTTTCGATTTCTGCCAAAAATGGATCGCTGGTAATTTGTTTCAGTCGCTGTGGATCTTTCACCGCAAATCCGCTTTTGAATTGGCCTTTCATCGCGAGCGACAAAGTATCATCAACTTCCAAGGCATGCCAAGCATTTTCACTTCCTGGGCAGTTAGCATCTAACAATCGACCCAACCAACCAGTATTCAAGTATTCATCTGAATTGCTTGCTGTATGCCAGATGTCCATCGAGCGAAAATGGGAGCGATCAGGGTTTGGATAACCAACCGCATTAAAAATACTCATCAAACCTTCGTCGTATAACCTTCTAAATCCGTCCATTGCTGGATTGAAACCTGCGAGATCGTTGATCTTTAAGATTTTATCTTGGGTGATTCCTAATTTCGGACGAAGTTTATAATATGTGTCGTTAGTGAACGGTATCAAGGTGTTTAGTCCATCATTACCTCCAGAAAGCTGAACAATCACCAAACGCTTCCCTGTGAATTTTGCCAATTGACCTTCGAAAGCCTTTAAGAATCCTGGAACCAACAAAGTACTTCCAGTTAATCCTGATAATTTGAGAAAATTGCGTCTTTTCATGGCTTATGCAAGTTGATATTCTGGGGTTCTGGTGATATACATGCTCATCAATTTAATGCGCTCTTGAAGCGATTTTCCATTCAGGCGAACGGCAAGTAATTCTGGCAATTTCAATAGGTTTTTTGACGCCAGTAAATGTTGTTGTAAGGCTTGCCACTGTTGATCCTCTGGTGTGTTCTCAAACTTTTTCGAAAACAGTTCCCAATTCATATTGCACTCCAAGCGGAATTTCGGATTGGGTTTCGAGGATTCGTTGGGATTTTCATCATCCATGTTGTTCTTTACTGCATAATCCAGTTGGTCGGCATCAGCCAATTTTTTCGGTAACGACAGCCTTGTCAATAAAGTGGAATTGTCGATCCAATTTCTTCCGCCAGCCCAACCAGCAACATTGGGTGGAAAAAACAATGTTTGTCCTAAAACGCGCTGCACAGCCAATAAAGGCTGAGAATTGGTGTACGAAATACCAAATGTGCGGTTTAGTCCTACAATTAATTCAATCGGACTTTTGATCAAACTCCCCACGTTTGGTTCATTGTAAAACCAATCAGATTGAAAGATCTCACGTAACAATGTTGGGATGTCATATTTGGCATCGTAAAATCGGTTTGCAAGAGCCAAAACCCTTTGTTCATCGATGTTTTCGTTCACAAGAAATTTGTAAATCTTTCGGGTAACAAAAAGTGCTGTTTCCTTTCGTTCCAAAATCATTTTGATGATGTCTTCACCATCCCAATTCCCAGTTTTACCGAAAACAGTTTTCACACCATAATCGTGTTGGTTGGCGCGTAATTCGAATTCATCTTCTTCATTAAAATTCCAACCTGTAAATGCTCGTGCAGCCTCTTTGATGTCGTTTTCGGTGTAGTTTCCTCGGCCTAAAGTGAAGAGTTCCATAACTTCTCTAGCGAAATTTTCATTCGGACTATTCTTCCGATTTTGCTGGTTGTTGAGGAATTTCAGCATTGCCGGTTCTTTGCTCACTGCCATCAAGAGCTCTCCGAAATTGGCTAATGCGTATTTACGGATCGTGTTGATGTACTGCTCTACTTGAGAATATCCGCGGACGCGCACAGCAAAATGACCGTGCCAGAACAAAGCCATTTTTTCACGAAGTTGACCTTCGGCTTTGCCCATTTCCTTGATCCATTCAAGGTTTAATCGTTTGATATTGGCCGCTAAATCTTGAAGAATCTCCTTTCGTTCTTCTTTGTCCATTGAAAGCAATTCGCCCGTTGTAACTTTCTCTTCACCAGGCAAAAACAATGCATTGTAAGTCTTATTGGCGCCAAGAATTTTATCTACATGTTCCTTTATTTGGCCATTTGCGCTTTCGCGGATATTTAGCCCGAACCCGGCTCGTCGATGTAGATGGGCGATTTTCTGTGCTTCGGTCATAAATTAAATGCAGTTGTGTGGATCAGATTGCTCATTAAAATAAGGGTTTAATCATTTTGAATTTTACATCAAAGTTTCATGAAAGGGTTAGCAATACATTGATATTGAATTCTCCATTACCTTAGCAACTCAATTTTAACAACGATTATGGGTTTACGATTATTGAGCATTGCGTTGATACTTGTTGTGTTCAGGCCTTTTCAAACATCTTGCCAATCGGTAATTTTAGATACGCCACCGTCGGGCACATTAAGAACATCGGCCGAATGGGAAGAAATTCAAGCATTGGTGGTTACTTGGCGCGATTACAAGGCTACGTTGGCAGAAATCATTCGCTTTGCGCAAGAAGAATGTAAAGTAATTGTTCATGCTACAAATGCTGCCACTGCTGCGAGTGAGCTCACCAACACTTATAATGTTGCATTAGGACCGAACGTGCAAATTGTTTCACAACCAAACAACTCACTTTGGATTCGCGATTATGGCGCAAATTCGGTTTACATAAATGATGTTGATTCGTTGTTTTTATTGGACTGGAAATACAATCGACCTTCGAGGGTGGCAGATGATTCCATTCCGCGCCGCTATGCGAGATTGCTCAACTTGAATTTGGTTCAAACCACTGTGGAGCCAAATCTAATCGTACATACAGGTGGAAATTATATGAGTGATGGTTTTGGAACCGCATTTTCGTCCGAACTGATTTTGGAAGAGAATCCAACCAAAACAGAAGTGCAGATTGATCAGATCATGGAGAATTACATGGGAACCGATCGTTATATCAAAATGCCCGTGTTGCCTTATGATGGGATTCACCACATTGATATGCATATGAAGTTGTTGGATGAAGAGACCTTGTTGTGGGCGAAATATCCAACGGGAGTTGCAGATGGTCCTCAAATTGAAGCGAATTTGATGTATGTACTCGACAATTACACATCCGTGTTTGGAACGCCTTATAAGATCAAGCGCGTAGTTGCTCCACCAGATTATTCGGGCAATGGAAGTGCGATTTATCCTAACAACGGTGGGGATTACAGAACTTATTCGAATGCTGTTTTTGTAAACGGAACTGTTTTGCTGCCAACTTATGGAGGCCCGTTTGATACAACAGCCGTGCGCGTTTTTAAAGAAAATCTTCCTGGCTACCGCATCGTTCCAATTGATTGTCAGTCGATTATTGCAGCATCTGGAGCCATTCATTGCATCACACATTCGGTGGGCGTAAATGATCCATTATTAATTTCTCATCAGGCTTTGAATGACACTTACGACACTGAAAATCCTTATCCTGTAAATGCCTTAATCAAACACCGAAGCGGCATTCAATCGGCAACATTGTATTACACAAGCGATACTTTGGCTGGCTTTTCTTCAGTTTCAATGACTGAAACCGGCGTGAATGACAATTGGACGGCCTCAATTCCGGCGCAGGAAGCTGGCACAAAGATTTACTATTACATTCAAGGTATTTCTGAAACAGGGAAGATTCAAGTTCGCCCGCTTACAGCGCCTCAAGGCAGATGGGATTTCTTGGTGTTAGATACTGGAACGGTAACATCAGTCCAGAAAGATATTTTAGACAAACTTTTTTCAGTATCGGCATTTCCGAATCCTACGGCTGGCTTGACTTGTATTCCTGTGTTTACACCAGATGGCTTGTCGATTAATTTGGAAGTTCTAGATGTAACCGGCAGGTTGGTGAAACAAATTTATCAAGGCGAGATTTCGTCTGGGGAAGCAAGATTCTATCTTCAGCCAGGCGATTTACAATCGGGTATTTACCTGATTCGTGCACAAACCCGTTTTGGCGATCGAATTCAGAAACTCATTGTAAACTAATCATTTGCAAGTTTTTTTGCTCAGTGGCCAACAAGTAAATGCGCAATGCTTGTACGTGTCATTCTTTTTACTACTTTTGCGCTCCTAAAAACAATTTTGCCCATGCTTAATCAGTATGAAACCGTTTTCATTATGACTCCCGTTTTGTCTGAAGATCAGATGAAGGAAACGGTCGGCAAGTTCAAAGCCATGCTTTCCGAAAATGGCGCTAAACTAGTTCACGAAGAGAACTGGGGTCTGCGCAAATTGGCTTACCCGATTCAGAAAAAGACTACGGGTTTTTATCACCTCCTAGAATTTCAAGGACCTGGTGAATTAGTTTCTAAATTGGAATTGGTGTTTAAGCGTGATGAACGCATACTCCGCTTCCTAACCGTTGCGCTCGACAAGCATTCGTTGGCGTATAACGAGAAGAAACGTACCAAAGGATTTGAAAAATCTAAAACCGAAACGCCGGCTGAGGCATAAAAATCTGAAAAATGGCTACTCAATCTGAAATCCGTTATTTAACCCCTCCAACTGTAGAGGTTAAGAAAAAGAAGTACTGCCGCTTTAAGAAAAGTGGAATCAAGTACATTGACTACAAAGACGCAGACTTCTTGCTGAAGTTTGTAAACGAGCAGGGAAAAATTCTTCCTCGCCGACTCACCGGAACCTCTTTGAAGTTTCAACGCAAAGTGTCGCAAGCCGTTAAACGTGCACGCCACATTGCTTTGATGCCTTACGTTGCTGACTTAATGAAATAAGGAAAACAGACATGGAAGTAATTCTTAAACAAGACGTAAAAAATCTGGGTAACAAAGACGAAGTAGTTACTGTTCGCCCTGGTTATGGTCGCAATTTCCTGATTCCACAAGGTCATGCAATTTTGGCTACCGACGGCAACCGCAAGGTTTTAGCTGAGAGTATTCGTCAACGCGCCCATAAAGAAGAAAAGATCCGCACAGAATCTCTTGCAATTGCTGAGAAACTAGCTGCAACCAAAGTTGAAGTAGGTGCCAAAGTTGGCGAATCTGGTAAGATTTTCGGTTCAGTAAATGCGATTCAGCTTGCTGAAGCATTCCGTAAGCAAGGTGTAGAGGTTGATCGTAAAAACATCTCTTTCGATGAAGAAGCAATCAAGTCTCTTGGAACTTACAGTGCTCACGTGAAGATTTACAAAGACATTAAAGTTGATGTAAGCTTCGAAGTTGTAGCTGAATAAGCGATCGAAACAATACAGAAAAGGCCCCGGTGATTGATTCATCGGGGCCTTTTCTTTTTTAGTTGGTAATGCTTGTGATTGTTAATCGCAACTTCTACCGTTGAGTTTCCCGTCTTGGTAATGCTTGTTTTCATCGGCCAATTCTGCTTCCGTTTCTTTGCTTAGCTTCCGGTCGCGGAATTTGTCTAAGTCGGGCTGACCAGCATTTACCCAAGCAGTAAACCACATCGAACCAACCGTTATAATTGCTTTCCGCATCCTGCGTTCCACCATGCCGTTTAGCATTTTGTGGTATTCGTCGGAATATTCTGCACTATAAACCTTCATTAACGATGCGCCGCGGTTTTCGAAAGCGTATTTCTTGTCTTGTGGATATTTTGCATTTAGTTCTGCTTCGAAAAGCAATACAGAGTCTTTGGCTGCGAAACTTTCAGCTACGGCTTTCCATGCTTCTTCCAACGGATTTTCAATGTATTTCGCCTTTCCAACAAAGAAGTCGTAATTGTCGTTAAACAATTCAGGCAACCTGGATTCCCAAAAACCGTGTATTCCTTTTTGGTTAGTGAGCTGTCCATTGTAATTTTTTGTAGTGTGTAACGGAACATGTGCATCGCCGATATAATGCCCTAAATCTGAAGATATTCGAAGAATTCTATCATAATCTTCGGCTCTAAATGCAGCAGTTAATCGTTTCACCATTACATCGATATGCCATGGAACAATTCCATGCGCTTTGAGAGAATCTTCGGTATACTTTTTTACGGCATCATCCCATTTTTGGGGAATTGAATCGAGTGGTGATTTTCCATAACGATCAAGATCGATGAAGTGCCGGGCTGCTTCATCCTTCACAGCATATCTGCGCTTGTCTGGATCAACGGCATGCTCTGTAATAAACTCTATGTTGGCTTTGTAGAATCCAGTTAACTCAGCTGGCAGAGTGAATACTGCAATTCTATTAATTTCCTTGTGGGCAAAAAATCCCCAAGTAGAGGCATGTGGTGAATAAAACAACTGAATGCCCGAAATGAAAAAAAGAATGAGTAAGGTTTTTTTTATCATGGTGAGCTTGAGTTGTTTTCTATTTATGGATTCACGACTTCAAATTTCGACAGGTGAACGATGCCTCCATCTTGGTAAACGGGGATGGTTTCCATTTGATCTTCAGTGAGGCAATAGCGAATATCGTTTTCAAGATGCAAGTCTTTCAAACGTTTCCTGTGTGAAGAATATTCAAGAAAACCGTACAAATCGTCATTTGCTCTTTCATAAAGGTATCCAGCAGCAATTGTCGAATCACAAACGGTATTGAATTTTCCAGATTGAATGAGCTTCAAGCTCAATGCTCCTGCAAATATTGAATCTTCAAGGTTGAATTTGTTTTTCCAACCTGCACATAAAACGATGACGTTTCTATCCTGCTGCAGAATCCAATTTGCAATTGCGGAAATATTTAAGAAAGATCCAATGAGGATTGTAGAAGAATCTTTGGCTGCCTCGATTGCCTGGGTTCCGTTTGTTGTAGAAATAATGATAGTTTTCCCACTGAGATCTTCATCTATATAGTGAAATGGGGAATTTCCAAAATCGAAGCCTTCTTGTTTAATCGCATTTCTTTCGGCAGCAACAAGATAACCTTCTGCTTTGTACTTTCTCGCTTCTTCCAATCCCGCAACAGGAATCATTTTATCTACGCCATGATGAATGGCAGTGCAGATGGCAGAAGTTGCGCGTAAGACATCCACTACAACCACGATAGCATTTTCCTCTTTAAAAAGCGGGAATAGGGCAGGCGAGTAGCAAGTTTGTATGGTATTCAATGCAAATCAATTTAAAGTTAGGCTTTGTAGAATGGCATCTTGACCACCTTAGCTGCCAATAGTTTATCTCTTACTTTAATAAAAATTTGAGCATCAACTGCCGAATAAGCTGTAGGAACATAACCCATTCCAATTGCTTTTTTCACACTTGGAGCCATCGTTCCAGAAGTTACAACGCCAATGGTGTTTCCTTCAGCATCACAAATTTCGTAATCATGACGAGGGATACCTTTGTCTACAAGTTCAAATCCAACCAGTTTCTTTGATACTCCATTAGTTTTCTGAGCTTCAAGTGCAGCTTTATTATTAAAGTCTTTGCTGAACTTGGTGATCCAACCTAATCCCGCTTCGATTGGCGATGTTGTGTCGTTGATGTCGTTTCCGTATAAGCAGAAGCCCATCTCAAGTCTGAGCGTATCTCTACAAGCGAGTCCAACTGGCTCAATACCAAATTCTTTCCCAGCTTCGAAGATTTTCTCCCACATCATATCTGCATGTTCATTGTCGAAATACACTTCAAATCCACCAGCACCAGTGTAGCCTGTTGCTGAAATTAACACATTCTCAGCCCCAGCAAATTTGCATTTTGTGAATGTGTAATAGGTTAAAGTATCAAGTGGAAACTCAGTGAGTTTTTGCAAAACCTTGGTTGCTAACGGACCTTGAACCGCAAGAAGGGATGTTTTGCCTGAAATATCTAGCATTTCAACGCCCCAAGAATCATTCTGTTTAAGCCAGTTCCAATCTTTTTCAATGTTAGAGGCATTCACAACCAACATATATTGGTCTTCCTTGATTCTGTAAACAAGTAAGTCGTCTACAATCCCGCCATCCAGGTTCGGAAAACAAGAGTATTGCACCTTGCCATCAGTAAGTTTGGATGCATCGTTGCTTGTTGTTTTCTGGATAAGGTCGAGTGCATTCGGACCACGAAGAATAAACTCACCCATGTGACTCACATCAAAAACGCCTACTTTGTTTCTCACGCATTCGTGTTCTTGAATGACGCCAGCATAAGTGATCGGCATTTCATATCCTGCAAAAGGCAGAATTTTTGCGCCAAGGGCTTGATGGATATGGTAAAATGGGGTTTTCAGTGCAACTGTTTCTACTTCGCTCATGGTATAATGTATTGTGATGCGAATCTAATTCTTTTCCCGCTTTCATTGTTAAACTCACCTTGAGAGTTATCCATGTCATTGTTAGTAAAATGGTGGAAATTGAATTTATTGAATATTGGCTTTATGTGCCAGCTTATTGGTTAAATCAAAATGTTGAGCGAGATATTTTTGATGAAAATTAGAACCTCAAATTGTTTGGTTTAGCAATTATGAATGGAGGAAAAGCTAAATTGCCGCCCCAAAACGGTACAGTTTTTACTTGCGTGAACCGAAAACAATTCAAATGAAAAAGCACATTTTCTATTTCGTCGTTGCCATATTTCTAAGTCTTTCATTAAATGCTCAGCAACAAGGAGTTTGCTTGACACCAATGGGCAATGTTGCCTTTCAGCAAAGCTTAAAAACAATCACCTCGATAACCAATCCAGCACAAAGATTATCAAAGGCTACCGCAATTGTAAGATCAAATTGTTTGAGTACAATTCAAGTTGGAGAAATTATGCGTTGGTTTAATAATGACGATCAAAAGTTGAGTATTGCTTCTAGCAGTTTGAATGCTATAACTGATTATGGAAACGTGTATTTCCTTATGGATGAGTTTGCTCACTTTTCCACAGCATTCATGTTTTATGATCAATTAATGCGCGGAACTCCACCAGTTACGCAAGTTCCAGTTCCTATTGTTGAGCCGCTTGTCGTGGTTCCTCCTCCAGCTCCTGCGCCTTTAATGACATTTCCTGTGCTAAATTACCCTGCGGTTAATATGTACAACGGACCACGAAACTGTGATGCTTATTTGGCAGAAAGTGATTTCTTTGTTTTTGCTCAAGATATCTTCAATCGACAAGGTGAAAATTTACGTATGGATGCTTCTTTGTCGCTGGTTTCAAGAACCTGTCTAAGTGTTGCTCAGACAATGAAAATCGCCACTTTGCTGTCATTGGAAAACAATCGAATGGAATTTTTAAAAGCCGCTTATACGAGAATTTTTGATGAAGCCAATTACGATCAGGCACAGCAGGTTTTCAACCATCAGCCAAATAAATTTGCATTTGCAGAATTCTTAAAGGCAAAGAGAATTGCAGCTTTACCGCCTACGCCAATTGTTCAACCACCAGCACCTTGTGTGATTTCTTCGGAGCAATTTAGATTGTTAAGGGAAGCCTTGGCCAGGGAAGGTTCTTCAAGTTCTAGGGTCGTAATTGCCAAGAATCAGATTCCTCCAATGAAATGCTTCTCGTCTCAACAAATGAAGGAAATCTTGAATTTATACTCTGGGTCTTCCGATCGTTTAGATGTGGCGAAATTTGGATATCAGTATGTTACTGATAAAGATGTGTATTTCCTCACTGTGAGTTCATTGTTTAATTCAAGTTCCGACAGAGAAAATCTAAGCAATTTCATAGCCTCCCAACCGAGATAACCAAGTATTTATTTGGCTCGTATCAATTGAAAAACAGAAATCAGCATTGAGATAATCATGCCTGATATCACCAATGTGAAGAAGTAAATACACAAGTGCATTTCGGTATTGCTCAGAATAATTGCCGAAGCCTCGGGATCATTGGCAAGTCTAGAAAGTGAATAGTTTTTATCAGTAGAAATTTGCCAATCTATCATATTTTCTACCCAAAGCGGATTGATTTTATAGTCGTAAATGAACATAAACCCTGTTGCAAGAAAAGAACATATTAGCATCAGGAGAAGGCCCGTTCTCATACCCAAACGAAACGAAAAGCGTTCACCAACATCTGCCCGTTTTTCATTCAGTGCTAGTAGAACAGCGAAAAACACCAATATGAGATTTCCGATTGTTGTAAGGTATCCTAGTTCAAATTTATCCGTGTGAATTCCCAAAAAATATTGAGCAATTGTCCACGAGATCAGTGCAATGCCAGCAATGACTCCAAATTTTATCTCAGGCTTAATTTCCATCGGAAGTGAAGGTATGAAAATTTCATTCAGTCAAATGCTTTCGATAATTTAGGTTGTAGATCTTATTAGGTGAGAAAATTTCACTTACACATTTGGGTGAGCACTTTTATGTTTAGGTAATAGTGCCTATATTCGTAGGCTGTTGAACATTTTAAAATCGTTCGGTCTTATTTGATATTTTTGTTTGATAATCTAGCCACATGAAATTTCTACTTTCGTTTCTATTGTTTTTTTTCGTTCAAGTTTCTTTTGTTGATGCTCAAAGCAGAAAGGGTGTTGAGTACAGTGGAACTAAAGTGCGCTTTTCAATGATCGGAAAAAGCAAAATGTTCTCTGAAGGCGTTAAGCCGTTATCATATAGTATCTATTGGAACAAGAAGAAAAATGAGATTGCCGTTAATGCAGGCCCTAAAGAAAAGTGGTTTGTGATTGAACTAACTGGAATTGATACTATCATGGGAAATGTTACTCAGGTTGGAAGATTAGAGGGAACTGAGAAAGAGACTGACTTTGAAAAGATTAAAAAATCGCGTTGTGAAGTAAGGTTCTTGATGGACAAGATCAGTATCAAAATTGGTGAATCTCGTTTAGAAGAATATCTGCTTGACGGTGCAGTTGTTTGGGAAGACAAATCGATTGCAGAATCGAAGTAATCACATCATTAGTTTCGGCCAAGTAAATTTAAATGTGCAGCCTTCTCCAGGAGAAGAATCGAGCTCGATTTTACAGCCTTTTTCTTCGATTATCTTTTTTACAATAGATAATCCTATTCCCGTGCTTTCATAAGTGTCTCTAGCTTGGAGCGTTTGAAAAATTCTGAAAATTTTGTGGTGGCTTTCTAATGGAATTCCAGGACCGTTATCGCTCACCGAAAACTCAAATTCTTTTTCAAGTTCTTTTGACGCTATCATGATTTTAGGATCTGGATTGTTGTTGTATTTGTGTGCATTACTCATCAAATTCGAAAGAACTTGTTCGAGTAATATCCTCTGAGTAAGAATTATTGGCAGCCCTTCTTGTATTTGTACCTGATGATGGTCTTGAATTCCTAAATTGTCTACAATTTCGTGAATGAGGTTTCCTACGTCGGTGATTTCTGGATTCACCGATTTGGTGCCCGATTTTGCATACTCAAGAATCCCGTTTACGAGGCCTTCCATGCGATGAATTCTACCTTTTAAGAGTTCCATGTTTATCTTAACTTGATCTGGAAGTTGGCCTAGATCCTCTTCTATAAAAACTGCCAAGTTGTGGATTGCTCGAAGCGGAGCCTTTAGGTCATGAGCAGCTACATAAGAAAACTGTTCAAGGTCTTTGTTCGATCTTTCAATTTTTATTAGATACTCTTTTAATTGCTTTTCTTGCTGCTTGAGATGTGAAATATCTTGACCTACTATCAAAAAGAAGGTTTTTCCATTTGTCTGTAATTGATTGATGGTTATTTGTAGTGGAATTTCTTTGAGTCTAGGTGTTAGTAAACCAATCTCGGTTAAGCGACCAATTTCATTTGATTCAAACAATTCTTGAAGGAAAAACTCATCTGCATTTCTTCCGATCAACTGATCTTTTGTTTTCTCTAAGATACTTTCAGCTGTTTTGTTTACCATGGTTATACTACCATGGAGATCTGTAACTATCATTAAGTTTCCCATTTCTTGGAAAATGCCTGATAGAAACTCTTGAGCATCAGTAACCTGATGAAGTGTTTTCACAGATGAGCCACTTGTCTTGATGACTTTTCCAGCCAATATGGAACCGCACATGATAATCAATGCAGCGGTTCCTAACTCATATGAAGCATTACCATATAAGCAATATGAAAACATACAGCAAAAGAGAAAAATGAAAAGAACAGATAATGAGTAGATGGTTTTCCACTGATTCTGTGCATTTCCTCGATTGCTAATAAACAATTGACGAATAGTAGGTAAAGCTTTTAAGATGAACAGAAGTGATAAACACAACATGATCACTGTGATGCTTTTCCAGATGAAAGATAAGCCTGACATGAATAGGTAGATTCGTCATTTATTACGTTTAATATTCAGATAAGTTGAGTCAATATCCATTTGGATTATCGTCCTTACTTACATAAGTTATACATTTTTTTAGCCAT
>CANHIS010000034.1 GCA_947460255.1 Bacteroidota bacterium | reverse complement strand
ATAATAAACTCATAGCTAATAAAGACTTATGCAACTTTTCTTGTGTATAAATCATAATCAAGCAAGCATGTCTAAAGGAGTTTTGATACGTCGCCTGTCAGTTATTCATTTTTTGTTAAGTTGTTTACTTATTATTGAGGTAAGTGCTCAGGAAGCATATGCGGTTAAAGGATTAAAATACAAGGAGATAAACAATGAAGCTGAAATATTCGACCACTACTTAGAAACCGATCGAATAGTGAACGAATTTATTGCTATTCAGATTCTTATAATTCGAGACTCAGTAGGTTGCAACGATGACATTCATTTATCTTCAGGGCTTCCAGAATTGTTTGCTTCTCACATCTCTTTAAAGGATAGGAAGTTTTTAGGTAAAAAAAAGACCGTCAGACTTGAATTTAAATATAAGGAATTATATGATAATCAAGAGATTTGTTTAGAAATGGCTAGACAGATGATAAGTGAATGTCCTCAATTATTAGAAATTGAGTTGTATTCCTTTTCAGTGGCTTGGATGTGTCTAGATGGGTATGCTATAACAGCGTTGGAATTTAATGACCAGTATGAATTTAATATTCACACCCCAGAAAATGAAGAGTAGCAAGAACCAAGAAAAAGTGTTATTCTATTTAGCTTCAGGACCATACTCTGAAGCATATTCAAAGCTTGAATTCAACAGACAAATTTATGTTGACCGAACTGCTGATTTTAACAGGACATTTCCAAAGCATAATAATACAATCCGATTTATCGGAAAAGACGCACTTTGTGCGATTGAGGAAATAAAAAAGGAGAACATTAAAATCGACACTCTCGTTTCCTTAAACGAAGGCCTTTATGAAGGAGGTGGCAACTACCCTATTCTTTCAGGTTTTTTGATGGGCTATTTGGCCCCCTTACTGAAGGACGAAATTACGCTCATTTATGATTTAAATAATTATGCATCAGAATTAAGGACTCCAATGGCTAAACTTGATTGGGGATTTACCAAAATTAGTAACATAAAAGAGGGCGAATTAGGTTATATTGATCCAGCAATTTTTTCATCGGAATTTAGGGAAGGAGGAAAAATCTGTGACGCTCAGATTATAAAAATGCAGAAAATCAGAAACTCAAAAACGTTTCAATTAAATAACTCCAAAACCTTAATCAGATTGATACATGGAAGCATTTGGGAGGATGAAAAAATACTTGATTTAATCGGCCTTAATCTGCTATCTGAACATACTATACATCCATTTTGTGACGAACATAGAACTGTTGCATCTTTCTTTCAATGCAAAAGCAACGTGTTTAATATAAGAGAAGAATCATTTGATAGCATACTCAACGTCGCTCAAGCGAAAGGACTCAAACACGTTGGACTTTGTCCTTGGTTAAAAAATGACTACAGCAGTATAATCGAGCGTTTAAATCAATTAGACAACTACCTACCCGACATGATTTCCTTTTACCATTTGAATAAAAATGACTATAAACAATTGTACACATATTTCAATTCTTTGCCATGAAACAAAATGTAAATAAAACTACTGTAAGATTTGGTAATTTGGAATGGGCTACAACAAATCTCGAAACTTGTTATTTCAGCAATGGTGATTTCATACCTCTTGCGACATCAAAGGAGGAGTTTGTAAAATATTCAAAGAACAGTCTTCCTTGCCGTCATTTCCTTGATTTCAATGATCAAAAAATGAATCTCGGATTTATGTATAATGAGTTTGCTGTAAAAGATTCGCGTGGATTAGGTAAAGATGGATTTAGGGTTCCTACCGAAAACGAATGGAAACAAATTTTTCAAATATCAGGCTATTTATTTGAAGAAGATGAATCACATTTATGGGGCTCAACTGGGAACTACAATCAAACTAGAAAAAAAAACAATATTGAAGCACTTAAAAATCTCAAAGCTTCAAAAGCATGGAAAACAGGCAATCACAAAGGAACCAACAAGACATTCTTTTCGGCCTTACCAACCAATGAAGAATTAACAGTTTGTTCTTGGGCTACGAATAATTTTATTGAGAGAACTTCCGGTTGCATTTCTATGGGCAGTAATCCAAATAACAGGCAGATTGAAGTTTACTTTCAAACAAATGATCACTCCATTAATAAAAAATCATTTAAACAACTGTTAAGTAATTCAGCGTTTGTAAGATTGGTTAGAGTTTCCGATCAAAATAAACAAAGTGTCTTTGAAATTGAGGGCAAGCATTGGGAAAAAGATTCTAGCTTATTGGATCTATTAAAAAACAATGAGCGATTCCATTATATAGATAACAAACACAATTGGGCTGAGGCGAAAAAGAATGGCAAACCAGCCTATTGTTTTTATAACAATAACTTAACAGAATCAGCTCCACTTTTAAACTGGCACTCTATAAAAGATCTGTCAAAGAAACTGCCGAACGGGATCAAAATTGCCAATTCTAATGATTACCTAGATTTATTCAATTCACTTACTAAAGATGGAAATGAGTTAAGATTACTGGACGTTTTTCATTGGAACAAGTATTTTATACATTTTTCGCTTGATGAAATTGAAATTAATTCCAATAATTTTGGCATCCAACCCCTTGGATGTAGAATTCCCAAATACATCACTCACTGGGAAGGCGAAGCACTTTATTCATATGAATTCACAGGGAAAGGTACATATGCCATATTTTGGACTGCAGACTCTTATCTTGCATCATTTTCAATAAAAGAAAGTAAAATTTCACTGAAATTGGTGAATATCAAAAGCGATTCGGAAGAAACTGGAATGGGTTGTCCAATTATATTGCTAAAGAAATAGATTGACAATACTATTTAACTACTTCCCTTCAAAAAAACTTCCATGGCAAAGTCGATTACTTCCTTTAAACTAAACGATAAAGGACTGCATTTTTTTTATCTTCACAATACATTTTTTGAATTACCTCATACTATCCCGATGGATATTGTTTCATTTCTTAATTTTAACAGGGGTAATTTCGATGATTTTTTACGCATTTTTCATGACGTTTATCCTGATTTAATTATCAAGGGAACAACATTAAAAGATTCGAGTTATGAACTGCTCGATTTAGATGTAAGACAACACACAGAGCAGCTTGCCGCCATTATTGAGCGAAATTTAAGTAACCAATTACTTGAGACGAGCGTTCAGATTTGCAGTTTGTTTGAAACCAAACGAACCTTTTCTTCTTTTAAAAAGGAGTTCAATAAGATATTTAAAAATATCAGCCCACACCTTCCTCATCCCTTTGAATATTATGAATCATGGAACAGCACGGCAAATGCTCTTTTTAAAAGTAATTTGAACAGTCACGATTATTTGCAAAGTCTATTAAAAGCAGAGTATGATGAACAGGGAAATACAATTGTTCCGGATGTCCTATTTGAATTAATTCATAAGAATCTTATTCCCTTAAATTCTATTCCACATGTTTACAGGCATCATCCAAAAATCGAGGAGGTTTTTAGCTCATACGCAGCTGTGCATTTATTGCCCCAAACGTATTGCGATGACGTAAAAATTAATGAAGAGTTTTCCTGGGTATCTTTCCCAATGGAAGGGCCTTTGCTCCGTCGCTTCACTGAATTATGTCTTCATAGCGATTATGGTATTGCTGATAATATCAGAATTCAACTGGATGAATTACAAGTACCTATTCACGAGCTCAACGACGAACTATTGTTCGAATTGAATGATCTAAGCTATAAAGGAGCGCGATTAATCAACTATAGCAATGCACATGGTTTGAATAAATTACCGTGGAAATATATCAGGATTGAAAAATCTGATGAACTGTGTTTCCTTGCGGAGCATCACGACAATGCACTAATTCTGATTGATGCAAAAAGTGGGTTGGAGTTGAATGATGAAATTTACCATGATGTTCTTAGAGCCAGTGGCTCCTTATTTGAAGCCAACATATCGGGATATTATACAGACAATCATATCTGGCGATACAATAAAATAAATAACCGAGTTGAATATGTCCAACAATCTGCGAGTACGAGCAATCATATTTATTCTAATCATGAAAGTTTTGCATTGGTTGATAGCGGCGATAGCTATTATTATAATTCGGGTTGGTTTAACTATAAAAATGAACCAATATCTCCGCTTTGCTTCACATCAGGCGGACCATTCTCCGAAGGGTTGGCACCTGTATGTTTGAATGGCAAATGGGGCTTTGTTGACGAGCAATTCAATCTTGTAATACCCGCTATTTATGGCCATGTTCATGCGTTCAATTCAGGTTATGCAAAAGTGTTTTTGCTCGACAAAGAGTTTCGAGGTGAGCGAGGGGAGTGGGTTGAATTACCAATACATGAAGATCTGGGTGAAAAGTTTCATTTAGATAAGACTTCGGGTGAGCTGCATAGCAAATTCAAAGGTTATCCAAATACTATTAAGGCACCAGTGAGAGTTCTGTGCGATAAAGCCTTTCAAAAGAACAGAATAGAATTGAACTATTTTGGAAGTAACAAGGGCGAAGGATTGGATCGTACAATGGGCAAGTACGTTATTATTGACAAGGAAGGCAAAGTTGTATTTAGTAATGTAGATCGGTTTACATTTGATCTATCTTCTGATGGAGAAATTCTTTTTAAAAACAAGGAATTAATTGAAAAGAAAGATTCTAAAACACCTTCTTTCAAAAGAAAATCATCCTCTGAACAGCGAGTATCGATCGAAAATGAAATCGAAGAATACCGGAGCAAGCTTCAAAATCAAGAATGCAAAATTTATGATTTACCGGATGAATTGCTGGCCAATGATGAGTTTATGTATGATATGTTTTATGAAGGATATTTAAATTATGCAGATTTGCCTTTGCATTTAAAACTTGAAAGAAAATTTGTTTTAGTTGAATTAAATCGTAACAACAATTGTGAACAGATTCTACCAGCGAGTGTGAGAGAAAAACATCTGAGCGAATACAGGTCTATTGCCGCACAGCAGCGCATCGATGCCTTTGTTGCTCATTTGAGTGCATTTGTTTTAGTTGGGATAGATTGGCCTGAACGCATTCAATATCTTGAATTGCATACAGGAAAACAAGATGAAATGTATCATTATACCTTGCAGGCTGTTAATCCCTTAACTATAGTAGAAGTTTTACAAGAGATTGGTAAAGCTTCTATTCAACTAAGGGCAGAGAATCGCTTGTTCCAAGACATGTTTTACACCTGCGAGAACGTTTATCACAAGCTTGCTGATAGCGAAATGCTTATTGTTCCAGAATTTACTACATGTAATATTACTAAAAGCTTAACAAACACCGGTATATCCGTATTGGGTTATTCAAAGGGCGTTTTCAAATTGCAGATTACCCATGAATTGTATCAAGATGATTATGAGCATGTAATATTCCATCAAGCCAATGCTCAAGGGGATTTTATTGAGAATTGTGAGTATTTCATTACCAACAACCCTCCTCATGCCGAGGAAAGAGTTTCTGAATACAATGATAGGATTAAATGTTTTTTATTGGAACTGGGTTATACAGAGCAAGCCCTTTTAGATGTGCCTATTTACAAAGAGACTATACTACCTATATTAGGTCCAATAAATCAATTGCCCAAAGCCCCTGCCCCATCTCAGTATATGGGCGAAAGTTACACGACGAGTGATGAAGACGATCTTCCATTTTAACTAAAAGAATATTTGTGCCGAATCTCCATCTTAGATACTATTCAAGCTAGTTCATTTGAGAATGATCGTGTATAATGCTGAAAATTTGTTATACAAAGTTCGTCAGTCTTTGCATGTGTATGCGGCTATTATTCTAAACTATGAAGATATTCCTAAAAGGTCTTATTAAAAATATATTTATAGAAATTAGGAGGTTTCATTTCTACCATATGGAAATCAAGATAACTAGGAATTCAAATATGAAATGTAATTACAATATACAAGCTAAAAAAATTAGCAGTAATTAAATCCGGTTTGAATTGCCAATTCATTAACCCCATGAATAGTTTATTGCTCTATGCAGATTATTCACTTAAGCAGCGATGAATTAGGTAATTCAATTTCTTCAGGTTCAGGAAAATTTGCAGCTTCAATTTCTTTTTCGTTTTTATATTCCAAATAAGTTTGACTATATAAATAACTATAAAATGAAGGCGGTTTTAAATCGGCTGTGTAAAAATCTAAGTAACTAGGGAGAGAGGTTTTTATTGTTAGCAGAAAATATATGGAAAAGTAAATCATATCCGAACAAATATACAAAGGTGACAAAGCCGCAATTAGCAAACTCAATAGAGGCGACATTGCCACAATGCGAACCTTAAGCGTTGTGTCGAGGTTTTTCACATACAAACTAGCTCTTTTCCATGCATGAAAACGTATTCGTTGAATTTTACCGCCCACACATAAAGCAGCAATTATATGCCATAACTCATGCAGAATCAGAGCAGGAAAAGATATTACATCATGTATTCTCCAGATTATCAACAGTACCATTTTACGTTTCATTCAATTAATTAACTCGTTTTACTATCACGTAAATACATTAACCTCATTGATTAAAAATAAGATTTAGCCATCACACTTCCGTAAGGGTTAACCCTTAAAAACAAAACTTCAATCTGTTTATATCTTGCACATAAACAGAGTTATACGTGTAAACAATTGCAATTGCATTCGCCACTGCAAATAACTTACAGTCCATAAATATATGTTTGCTTATTGTGTGGAGTAGAACCCACTTGAAAAAACAACTTGTCCCTACAAGGTTTATTTAAATAGGGGGAGATATGCTGAAAATCCTTAAGAGTATGCGCTAGTATTCTAATAAATATGCCATTTACAGGTTCATGTGCTTGGTGTGGGAGTTATTACTCCCATGACCATGGAGGGATTCTCAAGTCAGAATATTCAATTGGAAAGAAAAATTTCATTGGACTCAGAGTAATTCAAAAAACGTTCTGTTCGCCAAAGTGTAAAAGAGATCACATAAATCAGCACGGATTGAGGGATGGTGAATCATAGTTGTTTCACTCGTCAACACTATTTATTCATTTTGAGCAAATAGTGTTGATGTGTGCTGGTTAATATTTGAACGTCTACATTATCAAATGATATCACACCAACGCTGCAAAAACTGTTACCAAAAAAAGAGTACAAAAGGATTTAATTTGGAATGTCCTTCAAGGCCAGCTTATGGACATCAATGGGAAACCATCTCTGGTAATGGAGTATCGTGGAATGAATCTCTTGTGGGTAAACTTTGGAATACCAAGTATGGAAAGGTCCTTGTTATTGCGCTTGGACTCATAATCTTTATAATGCTCTCTTAAAAAACCATAACCTAAACTGCTAAATATTGTGATTAAAATAGTTCATTTTTACAGACATGTCAGTATAAAGTTATTTTATGCTTTTGCCATTATCGCCATTTTTTTATTCGCTTCCTGCGGGACAAAAGAAAAATATCATGAATTACAAAGCTCAATTAGTGAAGTAGAGAAAAACGCCGATAAATTCTCGCCTCAAGATTGGGAAAATTTTGACCTTGAAATTAAAAAAACAAAAGAGAAGCTTAATATGGAGCGAGAAAATTATACACCTGAAGAAACCGAAAAAATGAATAAACTTATTGGTAAATACTACGCATTAAAAGCTACTCATGAAGTAAAAAATCTTCAAGAGGAACTCAAAGATGCCACCCAACAATTGGAGGGAGTATTCGAAACGATTTTTGAGAAAAATAATGACTCAACAAAGAATTAATCAAACAAGTAGTTCCATTTCAAACACAAATAATATATGTTTTTAGCACGCTTAAAGTTATGGCTCGCGCATTTTGTTACCAAATATGTGATTTTATTTATAATCGCCTATTTTGTTTTTCCAGAAGCAGGCAAACACTATGAAGGATTTTTTGATGGGTTTGTTCTTGGAGGTTTTCATGGTGCATTCGCTATACCTAATAAAATCATTTCAATGTTTGATGCCAGATTAATAATGGCTGAATCAGCCCCAACATTGTATATGGTAGCTTGGTGGTTTTCAATAATCTCAAACTTAATTGATGATGTATATCGTATATATAAATCATTCTGGGGAAGTTTATTGGATTAATATAAGGTACCGCAAAAAATGAACAAACTAATAGGCTTAAATTATGCTTTAGAAGCTACTAATAAAGTAAGCAATTTAAAGTATGAACCAACAGATGCTCTACAACAATTAGAAAGCATCTATTAAACCATTTTCACACTGACACAAATTAACCCACAATAAAAACATTCAAATGGCAGACAATCACATCATCATAGGACTCGGAGGAACCGGGGGGCGAATAATTCGTAGCTACAGAGAGCAACTTGTAGATAAATTTGGTAGCCTTGATAAGGTTGATTTTTTGAAAAGTATTCGTTTTCTTTTCATTGATAGCAACGAAGATGATTTAAAAGATGAGTGGATGTATCAAGGAAAACCCCTAAAGTTGAGAGGTGATGATACAATTCTTTTGAAAGCAGGCGATCTTAATTCAAGACTTAAAAATCATGCGACACGAAATGAATGGTTGGGAGAGGATTCTGATTGGAAAGGAATTAAAGATGAGAATACGTCAGGCATGGCCGGTAATCAGTTGAGAAGGTTAGGACGTGTAAATTTGATACCTAACATGCGAGAAATAGTTGAAAATGTTGCTTCTAAGCATGACCAACTACGTACAAATAAAACTGATTTTGGAACTACTATTCATATTTGTGTTGGTCTTGCAGGAGGAACTGGTAGTGGTAGTATAATTGATATTACTGCTCAACTGTGTAAAATTTTTGAAAAGGAATCGGAAAATACGTTTATAGTTTTGTATCTAATATTACCCGAAATTAAAGCATTTAACGATAAAAAGGGGCAATTTAACAATGTCAGTTTCTTAAAAATAAATGGCTATGCAGCATTAAAGGAACTTAATTCTCTTGCTAGTGGCGTCTTTAATCCTTATAATGTCAATACTAAAAATGAACGTTTAAAAACAGATAATAGATTTAAAGCTGCTTACATTATATCTGAGCGAAATCTGCAACGAATGACATTTAAGGATACACCATCCACTGTCGCGTCTTTGTTATTCCTTAAAACAATTTCAGCAAATTATGCAGAGAAAGGAAATAACAAAACTGATAATACTCTACCTAATCTATTAAACAAGGTAGACACTCAAGAAAACAACTTGAACTCGGCATGGCAATATTGGGATTTGTCTGCCAATTTCCGTGTACCAGGAATATCGAAAATTGCAGTGCCACGTGAGCAAATTAAAGAGGCTTTTGCCCATCAGCTTGTTCTCAATGCTTTTAATAAAACGTTATTTAAAAACAAGGAAAAGCAAGACAATGGTAATGGTTATTTGGGAAGTGCTAATTCAGAAGAGGTTGCAAAAGCAAAAAGTGAATCACAACAGATTATAAGTAATCTGCGATCTACCTTGATGGAAGAGTGGTATTTAACTTATGAATATTTTATCCTAGACGCACCAATGATAGACTCTGAGAAAGTTGGACTGCTCAGAAAAAATGGTGATGAAAAATCTTTTAGTGCAAGTTGGAAAACTGAGGAGACAAAAATATTTACATCTCTCACAGCCATGAAGAAATACCAGGGCACCACATTTGAAGATCGTGATTTGTTAAAGTATTATCAGATATCCATATCTGACTACTTTATAAGCAAATACAAGGGGACTGGTTTTGATAAATTCTACAATGATAAATTTAACTTAGCAAACGAATACGCAAATTTTCTTTGTGAGCGGATTAGGGGTATCATGTTCGGTATAGATGGATACGGAAGAAAGACACAATACCCATTGCCAAGTTATATCGACATTTTGCTTGAAATCGAGCAGGGCTACTTGGATGGTATTGATAGGTTTATTAAAAATCAAAAAACGTCTATTGAGCGAGATTTGAAAAAACTTTCAACTGAAATTGATAACATAAAAAAAGAGTATGTTGGCACCTTTTCTATTTTTGGTAGTAGAAATACCAGAACCAATGCCGTTGAGGATTTTCGAAAAAAACTCATGGAGTACTGGAACAAGACGGTTGAATTGAAAGCTATTCCTTTTGCTATTGAACTATCTCAAAATAGATTAAAACCAGAATTGGGGAAACTTCGCGAAAGAGTAAAATCAGAAGTAAGAGCAATTGAAGAACGGAGAAACAAACTACATGACGAATATTTGAATGAGAATGATAAAATTGAAGGTATAACAGATGGATTCAAATCAATACCCAATACACCCGGTTTTGATAAATTTAAAAAAGCATTTTTCAAAAGTGATGAATGTGAATCTTTCATCAGTCAGCTAGAAACTTTGATTTACGGAAATTTTGATTTTACATTGAAATCATCATTAGATGGTGATTTCTCAAATAGAAAACATCCTATTATGGATGTTGCTTACGATATGGTTGATAAAATTTTGACAGATGACAATATCAAAAAGCTTACGGGCGATATCGATGACTTTTACAGAGCAAATATTATACAGGTGCTTCACAAGAAATATAAGACAGCAAACAATCCTGATTTAGTTGAGTTGTTTGCAGAACTTCAGAAAATGTCATCTCCTATGGCTACGATTAATAGTTTTGAAAAAGGATACGGAGAATACAAAACACACCATGATAAAGTTATCGTATTGCCAGAGCTTAAAGGAGAAAACGAAAGTAAAATTGAAGAATTAAAATCTTTCTCTGAGCAACTTCAAAACACCATTAAAGAAACCATTAAAGAAGTTAAAATCTATAAAGTTGGTGGCGATAAGTTGTCAAATGAATTATCGTTTGTACAGTTTGCCTGGCCTATAAGGATGGATGCAATAGACAACATTTCGGATTTATATGAGGATTACGAAAAATATAAGAGCCACCCCCAAACTCTATTTTTAGCACATACTGAGGACTGCGATAACCTGGTTGATTTGACTCCACCACAAACTATTGATGACATAAAAAAAGCCTTATTGCCTTATATGATAATACTGAAGGAAGCAAATGTCTTTCAACCTTATGGAGACAACGACTTTTGGTCATTAAGAAGTTACAGTGGTGACGAAAGTGATTTAAAAGATAGTCATGCCATAGATAATACAAAAGTTGTTGATCTTAAATTTGAATGTAATTCACTGACTGATTTTATTAAACTGGATTTAAAAACCCTGGAAAAAGCCAATGTTGCTGCTGGTGGCGGTATAAACACTTTCATCAATCCGCTTGTTTTAGGGTGTGTTAGAAAAGAAGCAGAGAAAGAAATCAATAGTAATTTGAATTCAGTATTATCCAACTTTTCTACTTTCCTTGATGAGTATCTTGTCATGGTTAAGAATGATCGCACAAACGCCAATTATGCTTTGTTTAGCGAAGCTTACAGAAAACTTTTAAAATTTAAAAACTAAGAAAATGGAAACGAAATTTTTCAAATGCACCAATCCGCATTGCAAATACAATATTGAGAATGACGGTAATGAATTTGTACTAACCGAGGCTGAATTTCCTGAAAAAAATAACACAGGAAAATATATTTGCCCAACAAATCCTAATAATTCCGATTGTGGTCTAATTGAAATTGATCCTTCAACATTGAAGGGACCAAGAACCAAATCGCCCCTTAACCCCAAACTCATCGCAGCCATAGCAGCCGGAGTGCTACTCATTGGCGGTTTGGTATTTTTCCTAGTCGGAGGTTCATCGGATACGCCTGAAACAGCTGAGGTACCCAAAGTAGACACCACTGCAGTTGCACCGCCTGAGTCGGAAGCATCTGCAACACCTTCAGAAACCGTAGAACCTGAAGAGGCGGAAAAATCAGAGCCCGTAACAACAACAGCCACAACCACAAACTCGGGTAGCAATAATACCAAAGCTTCAGGTAGTTCTGCACCGAAAGGCACACAGTCGCTTTCTGTGGGTGGCAACACATACAAAGGTGAGGTGCTCAATGGTAAAGCCCATGGTATGGGTACTATGTATTATAAAAAATCTACACAACTTTCGCCTAAAGACCTTAAAAAGCGCATGGCCGAATCAGGAGATTACCTAACAGGTGAGTTCTTCGAGGGCAATGTAGTACAGGGTAAGTTGTTTGATGGCGATAATAATGTGAAGGAAGTTGTTATGATTGGAAGATGAGGCAGCTGCTTACCTTATTTTCACTCATTTTTTCTTGTGTCGCAGTTTGCTCTAAACTGTCGGCACAAGATGCCTTTACATCCAATCGCTTAAACGAGCTTTTTGCGCAATTACCACTGGATTGCAAAAATGCCTTGTCTCGCAGCACAGAAAATAAATGTAACTGTAACATTAAAGGCAATGCAATGCCTATTAAGGCATCGTTTAACACCCAAGGGCAACTAAGTCACCTAGGCTTAGACTTATTCTCTTTTGATGCCAATTTGATTTATCCCAATACGGTATTGTCGTTTTTGGAGCGTTGCTACCTCGAATTCTTAGTCTGGGACGATCCTACAATGATTGAGAGGAAGAACAAAGAAGATAAAATTGCTTTACTCATAAATGAAAAACTCTTTAACAATCCAGGAACAGAAAAGCTGCATAGTATCCTACCCATTTTATTGTCGAATGAGAAAGATCTGAACATCTTACAAGATAGCCTTTATTATCAGGCCATCATTACCTCTCCTAAAGGGAAAGCTACTCTGCTTTTCGCAGCCAATTATCAGGTAGTAAGCGGTATGGATAAAAAAGAATATGCTGAAGAGCTTATTCAGTCACTCAAAACCTACCAAGCTAAAGGATATTTATTTGCAACTGTAGATGAAGCAAGATTAAAACCCTACCGCGATGAATTAAAAGTAAATATCGGAAAGGACTACTTCAAGACTATCTCATCAAACACCTATTTTAAGTGTTCGGGAAATGATTGTAATCCCATTTTCGATTCTCAGTATCCTTTAGAGTCATTTATCAATGCATTCTTAATATCAGGAAATTTTAATCAGGATGTTTATCTTTCTATCGACCAGAAAATATATGCCAACGAGAAAGCTCAGTATGAAGTAAAGCTATTTGATTTTGTCGCATATTTTCAAAATGACTATGAACTTTACTTTGGTATAGAAAACAATTCAGAAAATTTGCTTGAAGGGACGTTGGTCATTCTTAATCGGCATTTAAATTTTATCAATTTACTGCACGTCAGTTCTGAACCTCAAGCGTTTTTTAAAACTGGGAAAAGGGTATTAAAAGCCAAATTTTACACCAACATTCCATCGGACAATATTAAGAATCTATTTGCCGAAAAGGGAAACACCAATAAAAGATGAAAACAGCAATAAAATCATTACAAGTATTTGCTTTACTAATTTTCTGCACAAATAACGTGCATGCACAGGATATTGTTAACGTAAAGCTAAGCGGAAAGGGCATAGAAATGGGCGAAAACAATGCACTGATATCACAAATTGAAAACAATGCATCAACCTTCTTGTCGGCTATCAATACCGCCACTGTAAAGAAAGCGAAGCCGAAATTTTCTAGTGGTACAATAAGTTCCGATGCGCAAGTTTCACTACTTGCAATGTGGGAAATGAGTCGTTTCACATGCTCCTCTGCCACAATTGAGGAAAGGCTGATAAAGAAACCTCAGGGTGGTTTTGAGGTTAGAAATATCCCTGTCATAATGGAAGAAGCACCTGCCGATGAAAAAGAGCAGGAATTGGTATTGATTTTTAATTCTAACGGTTTGATAGATAATGTTTACCTGTCTATTGAAACGGGAAGGTACAACCAATTATTGAACGCCGGAAATGACGTTACCGAATTCAGAAGGAGACAAATTATTCTTGACTTTATTGAGAACTTCAGAACAGCTTACAACAGAAAAGATGCAGATTATCTTAGTTCTGTTTTTAGCGAAGATGCACTAATCATCACGGGAAAAGTGGTTCAGGTTTCAAGACCAGATGCTTCAGGGCAATTTCTTCCAAAACAGACGGTGCAATATCAAAAACAGACAAAGAAAGAATACATTGAAAAGCTAAGACGTATTTTTAAATCAAATGATTATATAAATGTAAAATTTGACGAAATAGAGATAAAGCAACATAAAAAATATCCAACCATTTATGGAGTGAACATGATGCAAGGTTGGAATACATCAAGATATAGTGATGTTGGATATTTGTTACTTGTAATAGATTTTACAGATGACGAAAAACCTCAAATTCATGTGAGAACATGGCAACCGGACCGGGTCGATGGCAAGAAACTATCCGATCAAGAAAAATTCAAATTGGAACAATTTAATATTGCTAAATAACATGAAAACATTTGCTCACATATTTTTCTCAATGCTGGTAGTAGTGATTTTTTCCTGCAATTCAGCCTCTACAGGAGACCCTCAAACCAAACATGCCGATTTACAAAAGCTCGAGATTGATATCATAAAGAAAATCAACGAAGGTGATAATAATGCTGCACTTGATTTGTTGAAGGATCTTGTTCACCCATCTAGCGAATCTTATGAATGTGCCGAAAATATCAGAAAGAAGTTTGATTGCTACTCTTACGATGAATGGTGGACAGAGAGGAGAGAGTATTTGCAAGAGCAAATTTTAGGAGGCAACGGTACATTGGATGGTATTTCAAATAATTCTGCTGCTTCAAATTCGGAAATGGGATCACTAGGCGGAGAAAATACAGATTCTTTGGTAAATAGCGACATCTCTGAGAGTGAGAAGACCAACCTTCCCGATAATTATATCGGATTGTATGTGTTTCAATTCTCAAATGGCAACACAAAATTCTTCAAGTTTTTCAAGGATAGCAAAGGAGAAATGGGCGTAGTATACCAAGATAATGTTTCAGGAAATGTTAGAGTAGAGAATTATATGATACAGGCCTTCAATGAAACTACAAAAGATGTTACACTTGAAAGTAAGAAGAATCCTGGTGCTTTAGTAAATTTACGTTTTGCTACTGACCAAGACAGTGATAATGGATTAAAGATAGTAGATGCTGAAGGAACAATTTTCTCACTTGTAGGTAAGTAGCGAAAGCTAATGAGAAGGATTTTGTTTTACAGTTTTTGTTTTTTTCTTGCAGGCTTTATATTGGTCAAGCCCTGCAATGCTCAATATACATTAGAATTTAGTGAGGATAAATCATTTGCAAATTTAGTAACGCAGAAACCAAAAGATGGGAAAGCTTTATTGATTTTCAAAACAGAATTGGACTTAACATTTGATTCGAATTCTGAAAACTTGACCAATCCTCCTCGAAAAAATGGCATGTTTATTTTGGAAGTTTCGTCTGGTCCCCAAGCTATTTCCGTATTTTATGAGGATATTCCAACCTATTTAAATTTTGGTCAGTTACAGGCAGCTAATTCGCTTCCAGAATTAAATATCGGTGATATTAAATGTTTTAAAGTAAGTATAAAACCTGAATTGGAGTATGCAGACGTTACAGATAGCGAATTAAAGAGGGGCAATTTCACAACACCTTTTGGCCCCAATGTATCTGATGCACTCCTTGTTGTTAGACTTTTCCCTAACGATCTTGAATTGGTAATTTCCGAAAACAATAATTTAATAAGTAAATTAGAGAAATCAGGTAGCACATACAATGTATTTCTCAAAATGCCAGAAAGCAAGAAGTTCTCTAATTATGATTTGACCGTGAAAGCTTCAGGTTCTGACGCTATCAATGTAACGGTTCCTAAATTAGCTCCTAAATCGGTTAAATTTTACAGGGTAAGGCAACCCTTGGTAGAAGGTAATTCTTTAAGAAATGAAAATCAAGCAGCAACAAGCATCACCCAGATAAACACAAAGGAAGTTGAGAAAAAACCAGCGGCAGTTGAGGTGGATTTTCGTAAAAATGTAATTGGCAATTGGGCTGGTTCATTAGGTGATGATAAAACTTATTTGGAGTTTACAGCAGTAGATGAAATAAAAAAAAGCGTGACAGGTAAGGTTTATGCCAATGGAGTATATATGAATTTCAAGGGGGTAATACGATACAAAACCGAAAATGACTATCAAGCATCATTAAATATTATTAAAGACGATTTAATCACTTTTGGCGCAAGTTTAGACTTGCGCTACAACTCAGGTGTATTGAACGGACTGTGGATCGATGATACAGGTGGCGTAAGAGATTTTAGTGCCGTACGTTCTTCTTCTATTGTATATGACAACAGCATTGAAGTTAGACAAAAGGTAAATACACTTAACAATATTGCAACAGGGACATGGTATAGTGTAAATGCTAATTTATACTTTGATAATCTGGTAATTGAGAAAGCAAATATTCAACAAATTGTATCAATAAGTTTTGTGAAAAACAATCAACTATTGACTCAAGTAAAGGGGAAATTACTCAGCAAGTCCGGCAAAGTATCTTTAATGTCTTCGGATGTACAATTATACGGCATATCAACATTATGCACTATTTCACTGTTATTTGATGATAACACATCAACAGTAACTATTATAAGTGATGATGGGAGTCTTGCGGAGAATTTTAAAATGTATAAACAAGGAAGTAAAACCAATGTTAACGCTGCCGGAATTAATGATATTTACTATGTTTTAAAAGATAAGGCATATTTTTACAACACCCCTGAGTTAAATAGTCGTACCAATAAATACATAGTTAAAGGGCAGTTGCCTATTGTACAAATGTCATTATCAAATAACTATTTTATGGCCGCAGCTTATACTTATCGTGGCATAACCACCAAGGGTTATTTGATCAAATCAGATCTTGCTAAGTTTAGCTTGAACTATTTATTAAAATCTCAATGGACAGGCTTGTTTGGGAATAATCAAATTAAGATAGTTATAGAAACAGTAAGTTTGGATAGTGATAATAATCTTGTCGCTACCGGATACAATATTCTTAAGGATCAAAAGCGAAAAGTGGAAGGAAAGATAATCCTAATAGACGAAAATCAGATTCAGATAAATTTAGCTGAACCGGGGACTGATGAATGGGATGGCGTCTTTAAACTAACATTTTCTTATAATAATGACGTAAGTGGAGTTTGGCTTTCTAATAACGGGAAGCTTCGTAGGGAGTTTTTGTTAAAAAAGCACCCATGAACAAAGAGAACTAAATAAAACACATGCAATGAACACTTCGACAAAAACATTATTTACGATACTTTTATTTTTTTGCATTGAGAAATTAAATGCCCAAATATCAAACATTAGTGCTACTCAAAAGCACTTGTATGTTTACAATTTTGAAGGAAGAATGATCGCCGATTTCTTTTGTTTTGGGAATTTGTTTGGTTATTCAACATCCATTATTGGCACTGTAGATTCAAGACATGTTTATGTGTATGATGAAAGAGGAAGGAAGCTCTCTGATTTTTTTGTTTTCGGATATCCTTCGCATGTAAACGGTGATTTTGTTATTTCAAAAGACAATAAACATGTTTATGTGTATGATAAAAATGGGCGAAAAGTTAGTGATTACTTTGAACGTTAAATTAATTAAGAAGTTAAATTAATTAAGAACATTCAAGTAAATTTTAACCATGGAACTCATTCAATATCTTGAGCAAAACGCTAATGATTTCAGAATAGTTTACTATCCTGGAGCAGATGTAGATTATTCACCGCTTAATCTTTTTGCTTATAACACAGATATACAGCAAGTATATTATAGTGATTATGGATTAAAAATTAAGCAATCAAGCTTGCATACGCTCACAAATCTTGAAAGTTTGGAAGATGATGTTCCATTCCATTTATATCAGTTAAGGGACTTCAGGCATCTTACACCCCGCGATTTTGGAAAAAGTTTCTGGGGTGAATTTTGGCACCCTAATCCGAAATCGCATAAGTCTGGCAAACCCAAAAATGCTTGGGGAGTAAAAATAGGAATGATTTGTAACAATGAACCCTTTGATTTTATTTACTTGGGCACAGAAGGCGTAGGTACTGCATCCGTACTTTTAGAAAACAAAATCATACCTGATGTATTGGTCTTGCAAGAACATGAAACAGGTGGCAACTGGTCTGTTTTTGGAGGCGCTGATTCACCACTTCTTTTGACAATGAAACATCATCTGCCGAAATATATCTTGGCACATCCCCAAAGCAATACAATCATGTGGCCGGGCTATAAACAAATAACTGATACTTGGCTGCCTGACAAGGATGAGTGCCGCCCATTGCATAACAATCCGAGAGCTTTGTATAGGAGAGTGAATTAGAATTATACTGTGACTATTAAAAATGCAGTTAAGTAAAGTGTAAAATCATATTGAATAATTTAAACTAGGCACCTTGAACAATGAAACAACCATATAAAGTAAATGTAATTTTAGAACAACATAATCAACGTTTTTATCTTGATAAGATTGATGGTTCGTACTATTATAATGTACAGCTATTCGTGTATTATTTAATGTTTGATACTGGTCTTTATGAATCTTTGCTTACTGAAAATGAATTCAAACTTTCTAAAAAAGCATTAAATATTTCGCCAAATACATTATATAAATTCAATCAAGATTCCGAAGAATACAGCGAAATAAATCATGAAATGCTTCAGCATCTATTGACGCAATTTTGTATTTACATTGGGAATACTTTAATCAAGAAGGGGTATGTCTTGAATGATGATCTTTGGAAAGTGTTTCTTTCTCAAGACTTAACTATTACCAATCTTGAATATGAGTATAGCAAAACACAAGAGGTGAATGAATTAGTAAAATTGCAGGTAAAAGAAATAATTGAAAAGATTGATTTATTTACCAATGAACTTGTAGATCATAATATAGACATCTTAACAAACGATGTTTTATCGATAATAAATAAAAAGGGATCTAAACTCAACTTCTTCACCGATATACCTCATAAATATCATAGTAATGAAAGCTTTATTCTTGCTGCGATTCAGAATAATTGCGATGTTAAATTTTTGCCTAGCAATTCTATGGCAATGAAAAAGGTAGTTAAAGTTCTTATAGGGAATAAGATAAGAATAATTGATATAGAGGATATTTCAGATGATTTAAAGGACGATGAAGAGATTGCCTTAATTGCAATATCTGTGAATGCTAATAACATAAGATATTTTTCAAATAGAATAAAAAGTAAACTTGATATTGTTTCGATTGTGGTGCAAAAAGATGGAACGTTATTGAAGTATCTGCCAGATGAAGTATTATCAAACTATGACGTTATTTTATCTGCTATTAAACAAAATGGATATTCATTTGCTTACGCATCAGAATTTTGGTCAGATAATAGAGATGTCTTTATGCTGGCGATTCAGAACTTAAATACGATCTATAGTGACATGCTCGACAGTGATAATTATGTTGGAATACTTTATCACGCTTCAGAAAGGTTGAAAGATGACGAAGAAATTGCGCTAGAAACAGTAATTAAAGATTATGAATCATATAATTGCATTTCAGATAGGCTGAAATCATGTAAATCGTTTATAATAAAAATGGTTCAGAAGGCTAAATTAGAATCAGAATTAATGAATGCATCTGATTATGATGAAGATCCCGATTTTCTAGATGAAAAAATAGATTATTTTGATGAAGAACTTTTGGTTTTATATAATTTTATTATTAAATCTATAGATAAATTAATATTAAATGACTTAGCCTTTATTTCTGAACTGATTAAGAATGATCAACAATTTCTTAAAGTAATTCCTAAACGGATTATTAATAAATTGAATTCAAGGTGATAGCATCTCACATTTCAGTGGATCGAAATTGTGGACAACTTGAACACAAACAACAAACTTCTAAAGTACTCTACGAAACAAGAATACATATGAAAATAAATAAAATTCATAGAATTTTAAAAATGCCAAAACAATAGATTATGTTCGACAATGAAATTTTTGGATTTGCGGGCTTTGATGCCTGCAAACGATTGGTAGAATTTGCCAACCGATTAGGTTATAAAAACAATAAAACATGGCGGCTTCCTCCTTGGGAATTGCTGAAAAAAGAGTTTCCTTTCAAACAAGATTTCAATCTACCTGATAACAGTCTTGTATGGACAGATAATGCTTCGAGCGCGAGTTATACAGCTAAAAAGATGAATGTTTCAAGCGGTGAAATTATCAACTGCAATTCACGGGAAGATTTTAGCGATGCAGCATTTTGCTGGCTTATTGAGGCATCTGAATTTGTAAAGCACGAAACTGCTATACATTCAACAGCTGATTTTAATTTTGTAGTGTTACCTTTCGATAAAATGACCAATAATCAGGTGGATGACCTCAATGAAGTTTTGGGGCTGATAAATTATTTAGGGTTTGAAACCTTTCAGAGACCTACACTCGAGCAACTTAATGCTATTTATGCTGATGCAGCGAACTTGTTTATTGATTATACTGAGCCCTGGTTTTGGAGCACAAGTGAAGGCGGGAGATTTAAGGCAAACTGGCTTAACATGGCCAATAGCGAGGTTTATCCTTGCCGAAAATCAGCAGACTATTCCGAAAATGTAGCGTTTAGTTTAGCTGTTGTGTTCTAATGCCAAAGTTCAGATTCGACTTTATAAATTCATTACATATTTTAAATCAAATAAATTTTAAACATGAGTAAAATAGTAGAAACATCCCTTGGCCGCTTCAATGTCTCTAGTTTGTTAACGACCGGACTTTTATTTAAGAAAACCGAAATGGATTGGGAAACCGCCTTCGAGAAGGCTGCTAAACATGGAGGGCGTTGGAGATTACCAACTTTAGCAGAATGCCAAGTTATACATAGCGAAACAGACGCTTTTGATAACCTCGAAGAAGATTGGGTTTTATGGTGCTTAGAAGAGTATACCGAAAATTTAGAATGTGCTCTCATATATGATTCAAGCGGGATACTAACAGGGCATTGGAATAAAAAGAAGCTTTATTTTGCTATTGCCATTAAGCAGGAATTTTAATTTCAATCATTTTAAGCGTTTTGCTATCAAATAAAAATATTTTATTCCTTCTTTTCATAATTTATTGTCTAGAGTTTTTTTTTTGAAAATGGAAATGATTAAGCACTTTAGAATACTAGTGAATCTTAAATGAATAAAGTAAACAAACACACCCGTGCAGCGAAAAAAGGAAAGTTGGTTATTTGCCCATATTGTTGTGAAATACATAGGGTATACCATTTTTCGTTTGTGGCCTTCATCTGCCAAAAGTGTAAAAAAATGGTAGACAAATATGAGTGGTTGGTTTACATGAAATAATCATTATAATTTTTAAAATCTTGAAGGTAAAAGAAAATTTAATAAAATGAAAACACTATTGTACTTAGCATCAGGAGAATATTACCCTGAATATGAAACATTGCCTTTTGAGAGACTTATTTTTGTTGACAGAAGCCAGGGTTATGCCAAAAGTTACCCTGAAAACAACCCCAGAATTCGCTTTATTGCTGCTGATGCACTTTTAGCGATTGACATGCTGAAACAAGAAGGGGTAAAAATAGACTGCCTAGTATCAGTAAATGAAGGCTTATACGGAGGCGGCGGAAACTACCCGATTTTTTCAGGCTTTTTAATGGGATACCTTAGTCCATTATTAAATGATCAAGTTACATTGGTTTGCAACCTAAATTACTATGCTTCAGAGTTGAAAATCCTGAATAAATTAGACTGGGGTTTTAAAAAAATAAAAAAACTAAAGCTCGGCACACTTGGATATATCGATACTGCTCAATTTTCTTCTTCTCAACACGAAAGAGTAAGTTCTAATTTCGGAAATGTGTTTATCATGGAAAGAGAAAAATCCGAAATTTCCTTTAATCTTCCAGTTTCGCTTACTCTGATAAAAATTATTCGCGGGAGCATTTGGGAGGATGAGCAAAACTTGGATATGATAGGGCTCAACCTATTATCTAAACATTCGATTTACGACTATAATAATGACAATTACACCAATCACAACAAAAACAATAAAAAACCTGAATACACTAAAATAAATACCGTTGATCAATTCTTTAATGCCAAGCCTAAGGTTATGGATATTAATGGTAAAAGATTTTCGGAGATCATAGAATCTTGTGAGGAAAAAGGGTGCAAACACATTGGGCTTACACCCTGGAATAAAGGTAATTATCAGGATGTCATCAATTATTTAAAGAACATAAAAGATAAGCCGTTTAACTCAATAACTTTCTAACACTTAAATAAAAAGGATTTTAAGGGTTTAAGAGAGTTTGATTGGAGTAAATAAGCAATTGAAAATTAATCAAATACTGAAATTCACATATGGCAATTCCTATTCGGAAATTTGAAACTACAGAGCAAGTTAGGCAAATATTTTTTCTGCAGCTAATCATTCGTTTAAATAACAAGGAAGAATTCTGTAATCTGAAAGCAGATTTCGACTCCATTGAAGCGCTTTACCCTGGATTTTTAAATACTCATAACTTTATGGGCGTTTCAGTAAATAAGCTTTTTGAATTTATCTCTTACGAGACAAGATTAGGTGAAGAAAGTATTTATGGGATGAACCTCAATGAATATAGCTATTTCCCTGAATTTTTATATGGTTTTTGTAATGCAGAACCATCCCAAGAAACAATGGAATTTGATGAATTCCCGCTTCTATTTGACCATTTTGAGGAGTCTGCCTACAACGAATTGGTAGCGATGTTTTTATCTCTATCCTTATATCTATTTGATAATCAAGGTGAAAATATCTACTTAAGCCAACATCCGAATCTATATGATGAGGGCAGTGTCAGTATACGTTTTATAGATGAAAGTATACTGGAAATTGAAGATTATGATGAAAATAATGGATCCAATATTCAACTATATCGTTTCAATAATGGAATGATAGAACGGCTATTAGTCACTTCGTTTGAATTGTTACAATTACTAGAAATCAAAGCTGTTAACTGGGGTTTTAATAACTTAGCAGAAAACTTGAGAGACGATAGAAATGTTGCATTGTTGGCCTTTAGTAATCAATTATCATCTAATTTATCCCGTAATGATTTATCGTGGGTTTCTGAAAGATTGCGTGATGATGAAGATGTGGCAAATGCAGCTGTTTCTTTATGGATTGAAAATTACGAATATTTATCTGATAGACTTAAATTAAATGAAATGTTAGCATTACAATTCATTCAAAAAAATCCATATTGTTTTGATAAGATTCATGATTCATTTAAATCAAACCGAGCATTCATTCTAAATGCAATTGCTAATAATTCGAAAGTAATCGACTACATAGCTCCAATATTTCAGAAGGACCAAGAGATTGTTTTATTAGCAGCCCAATCTTATCCTGGAGCTTATGCTTATTATCTTTCGTTGGCTCCCCAAGATTTTTTTAAAAATAAATCTAATGTCATTGAAATTGTTTCAAAATATCCGATGGCTATTCAGCAATTAAATGAGGATTTAAAAAACGACAAAGAAATTGTAAGGGCAGCAATACGGAAAAATGCCGCCGCCGCAAAGTATAGCCCAGCTTTGCAGATTGACCGTGATTTTGCTTTAGAAATGATTGCTGTAAATGGCGAAGTAATTTATTATTTAGAGCAGTTTAGTAAAGATGAAAGTTTTGCTTTAGAATGTGTAAAACGCAATGGCTTACATCTTCAATTTTTCCAAGATTCTATTCGAAACAATAAGCACATAGTTTTACAAGCCTATAATCAAAACTGGGAGGCGATATTCTTTGCGGCCCAAACATTAAAGAGAGATAAAGAGATTGAAGAATTAATTAAGAATCAAAAAATGAATAAGCCTGAAGACGAAGATTTGCCTTTTTAATGGTATAGATTTCGAGCATATTAGAATAGAGCAAATAAAATCGAAATTTATTTCAAGATTTTATTTATTTTTTGACAACGGCCAATTTAAGATAAAATTAACTTGCTCATCTGTTTCTGGAGATTTTCTTTCACTAATGGGAGTTGTTCTTTTTAAGTAATCAATGGTTTGTAATACAGTATCGGTTGTAGCCATATTTTGCTCTATTAAATAACAGCCAACTACAGTGCCTGTCCTTCCAACACCACCCCAACAGTGCAGATACACTTTTTTGCCATTGTTAATTAGACTATTAATTAAATGAAGTATTTCTCTCATTTTCTCGGCTGAAGTTATAGACAAATCGGGGATTGGCAAACGTTGAACAAAAACTTTTTTATTAGCTTGGTTTGCATAATATTCCAAATCATCGCTGTAATCTATCAAGAGTTCCTCCGAGTATGTTTTCTCACCAGCTTCCATCAAGTTAATTATAGCATCAAAGCCCATCATGACAATATTTTTAACTTTTTGTTTGCGAATAGCTTCGTCTTTAGCAGAAGGTATTTCGCCAACAAGCAACTTTCCTGGAATGACCCAATAACTTCGATCAAAAGGTAATATCATATTTTTAAAGTTTAGTATAAACCGATCAATATTTCAAGCACTATGTCTAGAATTCTGCAGTAGATTCAAATGGCTTGAATGAAAATTCAAAAGACGTAGAACATAGTCAACTTTTTATTCGTAAACATGGCATACACCTTTTGATAGTGTTCATACTCAGAAGAATTCTCCCTGATATTCTGGCAAAAGCACTCATTATTACTGTTGTATTCTTCCATATAAGCCAATTTTAAATCGTCGTTTATCAAACCATTTTCAAATTCAGTCCTTGTGATTTTCTCACATTCTTCTTGAATTCTACTGTAAGCAACATTAATCTGAATACAACTGAAATACAAACAATTATATAAATCGGAATAAGGAGTGTTTACAAAGATATAATCCCATGGCCTCTTTTCTAATGAACCAAATACTTTTAAGAAATAAGTGTTCATCGCATGATTTAGCTTTCCGGAGTTATCTAAAGCGAAATTTCTAATTTTGTGTATATCAAATTCATCGTAAGTTATTAATCGTTTGAATAACAAATTAAGATAGAGCACTGTTTTGGTTTCATTCAATTGCCCATAAGTCAATCTAGAACATAAATAACTGATATATTTATCTTCAAATATATCAATGTTCAAGCTAAACGAAGAAAGCTCAGCGCTTCTGTCAAAATAAAAAACATCTCGACTAGTCTCGTCAGAAAAAATATAATACGAGCCTTGCTTTCTTAGGTAATATCCTGATATCTTAGTATCTAGTTTCATAAGCAGTAAGCTAAATTAAAACAAACAGAAACAAACAGAGACAAACAGAAATGAAACAGCCTTAAATCGATCTCATTTATGCTTTCTGTTCTATAGAACTCAAGAAATTTAATTTTATTATATCAACTGCTTCTTGAATTTTTTAAGATAGATAAATAAACTTTTAGAAATATTTCTCGAAAAGTTTATTGTACCAGAAGATAATCTGGTTTTTGAAACCGAGATTTTCCATTTGATTAGCATAAGAATATACTAAGTTGTCCTATAGTATTGAGCCGTTCCCAATTTCCGGAAGCACATTTCCGTCACTGTAATCAACAAGAAAAATCTCAATATACCCAACGGGTGCATTGGCTTTGTTATAAATTATAATTTTAAATTCAGTCATGAAAATATTGATTTATTTTTACCCACATTTCACTTTCAAAAGCTTCAAGTTGCAAATTCAAACCGAAAGGATCTTCATTATGAAATCCTGGAAAAATACCTCTTATTATATCTAATCTCATAACGATATTCCAGATAAAGGCTTCTATCTCAAACTTGTTCATTTGCTCAATTCGATTCAAATAAAACGTGCATTCGTTCTGATAATGAACAGCAAGTGCATAAGCCTCAAATTTTATCTTTTCTTTAGTTTTCTCTTTCAACTCAAAAAGTAGCTCCCCGATTAATTTTTCAGTATCGGGTTGAAACTTTCCAAATCGGGTCAAAAGAGAATCAAATCCTTCATCAACAAGATCTACATAAGTTTTATTCATTTGCGTTGTTAAGAAACCATGTTATTACTAACGGCAGATGCGAGATTATAGTATTGATATTCTACAAATAAAATGATAAAGTAAATTGCAGCTCGCTGGCTCTTAGATAATTTCTAATGAATCGCTTTTTCTGACCAATGAACTATCAACATTGAGAAGAAGGTCAATAATCATTACAGTTTTGAAATTTTTATTCGAGCATATATTCTTTTAGCCTATCGATATACATATCATTCTGAAGAATTTTGAGGTCTGTTTCTAAAAGGAAATCACTTATTTTTTTATTCATCTAGTATAAGAGAATTGATCATTTGTTTAGATAAAAGTAGCTTTGATATTTAAATACAAAATCTGTCAAATGTAATATTCAATTAGTTATGATTTAATAAATTAGTCATTCAAATAACATAATTTTATCAACACATTCAATGCAAATAAAATTCACTGGAACACCTTAAAATTGCATAAATTTTAATTGCCTAAATAAAATGTCTCAAACAAAGGAATCAAATCAATCAGAGATCAATAATGTAATACTTAATTTAGCTATCAATTTTAATGAATTCAAAATTAAAAGTAAATGTTAAACTGTTGATTGCAAAGAATTAAGAATAAAGAATAAAGATTTTAGATGAATTTAAACATAAGACTTCCATCATGATGCTAAACTACAAAATTGTCGCTTTGTTTATATGTTGCATGTCAAATGATTTAATCGAGTACTACAATCCCTTAAGTTATTTGCGAAAAATATTTCCTGATGTAAAGGAACGCTACATAATAAGCCTTATAAAAATATTTAATGAAGATCAAGTAGGATACATAAAAAAATATATGGAATTGCTTGAGACTGAAACTAATGATGAAATCTATAAAATGCTTGATTTGCTTGAGCCAATTATCAAGTCTTATGCTTATCAAATGGATCATCCAGGATTAACAAATGGCATAGTGTTTAGATTTGATAAGTATTTCGGTTCATATAAATAACAAATACTTAATTTTAAACTTTAAAATCCCTATGAATTGCATACAGTTTGATATAAACAACATTCCCTGTGAGATAGTACGTTTAGATAATGGATATATGTTATTGGCAAAAAATGAAGAGAAGATATTTCTACATTCACATGAAATTTATCTTTGGTTAAGTGGGCGTATTGAGGTATCAGATGGGCTTAGTATTTCAAAGAGTTTATTAAATGAGCCTAAAATTGAGCGAGTTTTGAAATTCGTAGGTGTTGAATCATCAAGGTATCTTTGACATTCAATCATCCTCTTCGGCGATCGCACCTGTAGCTTGCCGGATACTTTCCAGAAACTCCTCTATTGTGTTATCTTCAAGGATGATGTAAATATGTCTGGTTTCGTTTCCTTCAAGTAACATATAGATTCCGGAATCAATTCTAGTGGCATCAATAGGTATGTATAAGTATCTTGCCAATTCCATTCGATAGGAATAATTAATCCTAACTTCTTTTAAGAAATGCTGCTCACTAATCTCATACACACAAATAATCTTTTCTAATATTTCTGAAAGATTGTGTATCTTTCTTTCAAGGTTAAATTGACTATCATATAAAGGGCTATTCTTTATAATTTCATCGTAGTTAATAAAATTATTTGATAATTTATTCTCATTTGATTCATCAATTTTTGATTGATTATTATCAGAAATATTTTCAAAGTAATCAATATGATTGTCAAATAATATTTTTTTAATTGCAATATCCCATGCAATTGTTTGAAATGGATTTTCAGCCATTTTGTAATGCGTTTTGTTTTGAAAACTTTTATATAGATTTTGAAATTGTTGGATTAAAATATTTAAATAAATCTCCTTGTTTTCAGCAATTGAAATAAATTTTTTTGGCCATTTTACAGCGAGCTCGTTCCATTGACTATTGACTTTAGTTAGTTTTCTGCTAAAGTTACGGGTTAATGCAATGGCATGTTCTTCATCTACAGGGTTGACGATCACATCTGGGCTTAATTTTGAATCTATTATTTCTTTGTAGATATATCTGTTCAGCTGGTTTTCAAGATTCCCGAATTGCTTTAGCCATTGAAATTTCATTGGAAAAGAACTCACAATCCATTCGAGAACTGGATTCCCATTCTCATATTTCAAATACTCGTGATTTATCAGGTGGACCATGAGTAAACCAACTGGAATATCATCCTGGTCATTTATTAACACTGAGAATTCAGACATCACTGTATTTATATATTGTATTCCACATTTGATTCTCAAAATCCTCCAAATGGATATTAAGATTAAATGGATCATCATTTTTCAAACCGGGGAAAAGGCCTCTTATAATATCGAGCCTCATAACAATAAACCAAATGAATGCCTCAATTTCATTTAAATTCATTTCTGAAATTTTTGATAAGTAGTAAATGTATTCGCTTTTGTATTGATTTATGAGATCAAAGACATCTTGATCATCAGATAATTCCTTTTTCTCTAATAAATTATGAATTCTGTTTCAGGAAGGTACTTACCAAATCGCAGGATCAGTGATTCATATCCCTCTTCTACAAAGATTGAATATGTTTTCATTTCTTAGGAATGATGCAAACCATATTTGCGCGAACAGAAGCAGCAAAATTGTAATATTGATATTTAATAAAAAAATGGTACAAATTAAAACAATTATCAGGTTCAACAATTATTTCATCGCCAGTCCTTTCTTTGAAATCAGTGCTTTGAACATGAAATACATAATTATTGATAAGAACTACTAAAATCCCCTCCTTGATCATATATTGATTCAAACCATCAATAAATTTCTTATCCTGCAAAAATTGAATTTCTTTATCAGTAAAAATATCGCTCATTCTCATACTTCAAATATAATAAAGACCTACAATGCAATAATTAATAATTTAAAATTATTTTCAACAAATCGACTGCATTAAATTTGCATTTAAAGATATCAATACAATGTTAGAAATATCATGTAATAATAAAAAAAAACGGCAGAAATTGGCGAATAATTGAAATAGGTCTTGCATTAATTAGATATCTCTGATTAACTAGATATTTGTAAACCCAATGTTGGTTTGTGGGAAAACTCAAATCCTCGCTTCGGTTCAAACTGGAGCGGGGATTTTTTTTGATTGTTTAAAAAATGTATTCGAATTCTATAAGGTCGCTAATTTTAAATGTCAACGCGAGCATGCGTGAAAGAAACTTTTTTCTTATTGTTAAGCCAAATTTAAATATATGCAAAACTCGATGTGATTATATGTTATTCACTGCAGTTATTTTTCACTTTTCTGATTCAAAACATTACGACAACCATAGGTAATTACACTCATTTTTTCATCTCGTTTTTCTTCATCTGCTTTGGAATAGATTCAGCCTAAAGCCCGTCATACATGCTTTATTTATAATTTATCATGGCTATTGGATTTGACCTTTCATTCGAAAAATTTAGTCAAACAGGTTTTGCTAAATTGGTTTGCAAATACGCATTGTATATTTGCGGTCGATTTCATCATACCTAACCTAACATAAAATGAAATTTCACCGAATAGACTTTTATTCCGGAATAATACCGGAATTCCTAGAACGATTGTTTGGCTCCTTAAATAATCCGCTAAACTAAGTTTCCACGATTAGAGTTTTGCTTGCTGTAATTAGGCTCAGTGCGAAATCAGAAATACCTGATTCAATTTGCTGTGCTTTAATAACTAGTGCGACAGAATTCTCATGTACTCCTCAATTTTAATTTTTAACCTAACCCAATATCTATGCAACCAAAAAAAGAACGAATGAATGATTCGTTCAACAGAAAACTGATCTGCGCACTGTTGATTGTTCTGGCAACCTGCTTCGGCAAAAATCTAAACGCTCAACAAGCAAGTGCTTTTGATGCACACCTCGAAAGTCTTAGTGCTTCGGCACGCGAGCAAATCCATGCCTTGGCTTACAATGAACAGGCAACCGCCCTTGCTACCTCAAACGGTATTTCTGTGGTAGGCAACGGAGACGCTCAGGTGTTAGATGTTAATGCATCCGACATTGCAACGCTTAACTTTAACGATGCGGCTTTATCGCAAGTGAAATTTATCCGTGTTCGGATAAACAGCTCGTCAGATCTGGCCTTGAATATCAACCTCAGCGGAGCTGCTGGGTTAAGTCAGCTTTCTTGCATATTGGTAATGAGCGCGGTGGATGCTACTGCAATTCAGATTACTGACTCTGTGCAGGGCGCGCCTTCTGGTGTAGCTCTTTGCTACAGCGTTTCTGTTCCTAACTAATCAAATAACCTAGTCACATAATTTATCGTGAAAACACTTAAAACACTTTTGAATGGATTTCGCAAAGCCCTGCCGGCAGCCTTATTGCTGTGCACCGGATTTGCTGCAAATGCCCAGGTGCTAATTCCATTTACGCAGCGTACCTCGGCGTTCTCTCCAACACAAACCATCTATAGCATCAACGGCGACTTTACCATGATTGGTAATACCAACCTAACGCTGCAGAATTATTCTGCAACGGGTGTTAATAGCAACAATACAATGATCAAGGTAGATGCTGATGGTATTGCGTCTACCAACAATTCATCCGCCTCCACACTAACGTTTTCGACCGAAAACGGAGCTAATCCCAATTGCAGCCGTGTGTTGTTTGCAGGACTTTATTGGTCAGGGCGTACCGATGCAACTCCAACCGAATTGCAAAAGCGTACAATTAAGTTCCGTGGTCCGGGTCAGGCCGATTACACCTCGTACACAGCAACTTCGAGCAACATTCGCTATCCCGGTAGCGATAACATGTATGCAGCATTTGTTGAGGTTACCTCTCAAGTACAGCAGTTAGGTTCAGGTGAATATTGGGCTGCCGACATGGCACTTACAACCGGAAACGGTGGAAGCACTGGCTACTACGGTGGCTGGGGACTTGTAGTGGTTTACGAAAACTCCAAGATGCAAAAGCGCGATGTTACGCTTTTTGATGGATATGCTTATGTAGTTGGCGGAACCGCACAGTGGGAACTTCCTGTTTCAGGATTTACCTCGGCACTTAACGGTGCTGTAAATACCAAGCTGGGTATGATGGCCGGCGAAGGTGATGTAACCATTACCGGCGATAAATTCGAAATTCAGAAGTTGAACTCATCTAACTGGGAGCTTCTTTCACACGGCGGAAATTCCGCTACCAACTTCTTTAACAGTTCTATCTTTACTGGCGGTAATTCGCGTAATCCAAACTTGGTGAACAATACCGGTATGGATATCAGCATGTTCAATATTCCAAATGCATCTAACAGTGTTATTGGAAATGGACAAACATCTACCAAATTTAGATACAGCTCAACGCAAGACACATATATTATTTACTCAATTTGTATGGCAGTTGATGCTTACGAACCGGTAGTGGAAGGTTTCCTTTCGACCTTGAGCGTAAACAACATACCAACTACATCTGAGGATATTACCGTACTTCCGGGCGATGAGATCAAATACAAAGTACAGATTCGCAACAAAGGAAATGAGGCGGTAAACAATGCACGCATCGAAATTCCACTTCCTTATGCGGCAATCACTTATCAGGGAAGCACAGTAAACGTTTTTGCTCCAGCTTCATCTTCTGCGCTTCCGTATGTAGATGCTTCTTTAGGTGCTAATGGGACTCTTGTTTGGGACTTCGGAACACTTCCATTGCCGAGCAATCCAAACACTGTTTTAGGAGAGCTTACGTTTACGCTTAAAGCCAGCGAGAATTGTGATTTATACCGCAACTTCAATTGCTCTGCTCCAAGTGTTCAGATCGATGGAAACATTTCTGGTGTTGGAGCCAACACACAAATTTCAGTTGATGATCAGCCT
>CANHIS010000033.1 GCA_947460255.1 Bacteroidota bacterium | reverse complement strand
GTTGATTTTGGTGTAAACCTCTTTTCTAAGCGCTCGATCAGATGATTTTAACTCAACAGCTGCTTGCTGAAAAGTAACCGTCTTGCCGTCTAATTCTACAGTCATCGATCCTGAGATCTGTCCGTATTCGTTGCCAAGCGTTTGAATATCGGTGAGCAATGGGATGTTTTCTTCCCTAAAAAGCTCAACTTCTTTCTTAACCCCTCTTAAATAAACAGAATAGCCCGTTTCTGTGAGCTGCGACAGAAACGGGCTACCAAGCATTTTTCTATTGAGTTCATCGGCGTATTTCGCTAGATGAGGTTCAATTTCTTGAATGAAGAAATTCAATAATTCGCGCTTGGATTCATCAGTTGTATCGCAAGTTTGACGAATATATCTCCAGCCTAGGTCTTCCTGCAAATAAGCATCGAGTTCGCTTCGGTCGGTGAGCCAAAGTTTGAGTTCTGCGTGTGATGCAATTGGTCTTTCAACCAGTTCTTCGAACAATGCTGACACATCTTCCCAGCGCTGAACCGGAATTTCCGGTAATTTCATTCGGTGGTGTTTTTAGATTGTTATTTACGTTAACCGCCTGTCTTTCTAACCGTTTGCGTCTTTGCCATTCCTTTTGAAGAAGCTTTTGGTGCCGATGTTTTTGGGGCTTCTTTTGCTTTGGTGGCTGGCTTTGTAGAAATTGCTGGTTTGTCGGAAAGCTTTTCACCTTCTGCTGGCTCTGGTTCTGCATCTAGCAAGCCTTTTGCATCCAAAAGAGCATACCAAGTGAAAACTTTTTTCATGTCGGAAGTATACACCCGATCATCTGCATATTCCGGCACACAACTCGCAAATACAGATCTGATTTCTTTGGCTTCTGCCTTCGCTGTTGGAAGTGCTGAACCAGCAAGTTTGTCTTTGATCAACTTTAAAACATCTTTCAAAGGAATGTCTTCCGAATTTCCATAGATACTGATGTCTTCTAAAGCACTCACTTTGTCGGTTGAGTAAACTGGAATTCTTTTTCCATCCCCAAGCGATTCTGCTAACAAACCAGTGCGCGTTTGAGCAACAACTTTATACAATCCGGGTGATCCCGAAACGGCAATTATTCCTGTTAAATTCATATTTGATTCTTGAATTCTGCAAACCTAAACTAAATCCATCTTACCGCAAATTCTATGATGCCATCTATTGATGCAATATCATGATTTGTTGATGGAAAATCCCTTTTTCGGTTTGAACGGATAGCGTATAAATGCCTGATGATGTTTGGTTTGTATTGATTGATTCTGCTCCATTTATTCTCCCAGATGAAATTTCCATGCCTGCGGAATTTACCAACCTGTAAAATGCTGATTCTCCATTTTCAAGGCCTTGGATGAAAATCCTGTCGATTGAAGGATTTGGATAGGCCACCTGGCGCTTCATTTCAACTTGGTTATTATTTAAAGGAATCCCTTCATTAAGATAGAATGCTTCTGCCGCCTCACCAATTTGTTGAAGTTCGGAAGTTGAATTTCCAGCCACAAGTGCAAATGCCACGGTTTGTGTATCCAGCGGAGCGAGATTGAATGGAAGTGTCGCCAAAACGATAATTACATCGGTTCCGCTGTTTGCAGCACCTGTATTAAGACGAACAGTGCGCATCATCTGGTTTTTATCCTCACTCGAATAGCCATCGAACAGATTGATGCCGCCATTTCCGCCCGGAACGTTATCTGCTGCATAGAAATTGGCATTCGCTCCATTGAGCAACTGAACGCCTCCAAACAATGTGTCGGGTAGGGTATTCACGTAACCAATTCTGTTCACTGCATCATATCCGCAGCCGTTTTGTCCAGCGCTGATCAAGTCCCAATCGGCAAAAATTCCAGCTACCACGTTATTGAATGTTTGATTTGTTGGGTTGATCAAGTTGTATTCAAGCACGATGAATTTCTCGTTGCCATCTGAACTGTCGGCCAAAACGCGTTGATTTACCAATAGTGGAAACTCCAATATTCCACTTTGAAACGATCCATAATATTGCTCTGTTGGGCCTTCAAAAGGCGCTGTTTTGGTAATGCGTTCAATGATTGAAAAATCTACATCACTTCCATTGGCGCCGCGCACATTGTCGGCCACTGTTTGGTCGTTTAAGCCAATCATTAATCCGCATTCGTACAATAAATCAGTGTTTCCATTGTATTGAAATCCGAGTCCTCGCAACAGTCCATTTCCACTTACAGCTGAGAGGCTTTTCGATCCTACGGACGTAGAAATGTCATTCCATGTAATGTTCACAAAATCAGCGTGTAAACTTATTGTTACATATTGATTTCTGATTACATCATCTGATTCATATTCGAATCTGACTACAGCTTGATGGTTGAGCGGACAATCGTCGGCAACCACAAAACGTAGGAAATCTTGAGTGGCCTCGAATGTTTGAAGTGTGCCTAAACTTCCTAGTTGAAGGTCGTTTTGAAGTGGCTCCAAGTAATTGTCTAACGAGTAATTCCTCAGAGTAACGGCGTTCGCAGGGAACAGATAATTGGTGATAAAGCCAAGAATTGAAATGGTATCGCCGGGTAAAAACTGACCGTTCCCTGAATCGGTGATTGAAATATCATGCATTACAAGGGCTGGAATTCCTGATTGAGAAAGTGCTTTGTACAGGTTCAATCGGCCATCTCCAAGACGTGTTTCCCAAGGCGTGTTAAAAGGAATTTGGTCGATTGTGTCGCTAAAGACTTTCAATCTTTCTGCCAATTGTCGTGAATTGAGCGATGGGAAAGCACTATGTACAATTCCAGCGCAGCCAGCAACAATAGGCGACGACATGGAAGTGCCGCCGCTCACTATATAGCCTTCGCCTGACCAAGTAGACAAGACAAAATCGCCTGGAGCCACCAAATCGATTGTGTAACCGAAGTTTGAGAAATCGGCTTTGTGGTCGGATGCGTTCGTTGCGCCAACCGAAAACGCATATTCATAAGCAGCAGGATAAAATGGAAGATTGTTGTTGTTGTTTCCAGCACCACAGGTTACCAAAGCATTTCTGTTGATTGCTGCGTACCGAACGATTTCTGCATTGATTTCACTGTATTGCAAGCCGCCCCAAGAACAGTTCACGATTTTACATCCTTGGTCGGCAGCATAAATCAAACCTTCATAAGCGCCCGACAAAGAGCCTCCAGAATTTGCAATTTTTACATGGATGAAGCGACACTTGAATCCAGATCCTGCAATGCCAAGATCGTTGTCGGTTTGTGCAGACGATAATCCGCTTACATGCTGTCCGTGAAAATTTCCATCGGAGGTAGGATCATTGTCGTCATTTCCAGTATCCCATCCAATGAAATTGTCGATAAATCCATCATTGTCGTCATCAATCCCGTTGATAGGGTCGGCATAATTACGTGCGATATTGCCAGTTAAATCTGGATGCAAAGGGTTAATTCCGGTGTCGGTGATCCCGATCACGGTGTTTGTATCTCCTTGATGAACATCCCAGCCAGCATATGCTTGAATCTTTTGTAAAGCATACTGCACGCCCACACTGTCGTCGTTAGGAACGTACATCAATTGAGGTAAAAAGTGAGGCTCGATGACACTTGCAATTCCGGTTTTTCTCAATGCATCAATCAGAGAATAGGGATCAGTTTCATCGCTAAACTTCAGGCTGTAAATCAGCGATAAATCAGCAAATCTTTCACCTTCGGGTGTGAATTCGGTCTGCGGTTTTTTCTTGTTTGAGAAGCGCTTTTTCAAGCCAATACTTGGATGAAACTCCAAGAATTTCTGAAATGCAGGATGATCGATGTTGGATTCATCAGCCCAATTGCGGAATTCTTCCTTGATTTTGAAATGTAGCGTTCCACCTAAGTAAGGATCAGAATAATTGCTATTGGTGTAAACTTTTTGCGCCTCCATGGATAGGTTGAAAGCCATCATGAAGAGTGCAATTATCTGTATAATCCGAACTTGCATTTTGTTGTTATTGACGATCACAAGGTAAAACAATCTCATTTTGAAATGGTTGAACAAAGAAATCAAAAATTAATGACAGATATCCTGACATTGTTTTATATTTGACCAAAAATCAGTCATGATCGCAGCCAATCTTAAATTTCTAAGGAAGTCGAAAGGGAAATCTCAAGAGGAAGTAGCCAACGACATTTCGATTAAGCGTACCACCTTGAGCGGATATGAAAACGGATCGGCGGAGCCCAATACCGAATATTTGATGCGGCTTTCCGATTATTACACCATCACGGTTGATGCGTTGCTGCGACAAGACCTTTCACGCACTGGAATTCCAGCGGCAGATGTTCAGTCTCGCCTTTCTGGAACTTCATTGAGAATTATAGCTACAACGGTCGACAAAGACAACAATGAGAATGTTGAGTTGGTGCCATTGAAGGCTCGCGCCGGATACACTAGTGGCTATGCAGATCCAGAATACATTCGGGTTTTACCGGCTTTCAACATGCCGTTTTTGTCGCCAGGAAGGAAGTATAGAACTTTCCCAATCATAGGAGATTCGATGCCGCCTGTAGCAGATGGATCTTGGGTAACCGGCGAATATCTTGAGAATTGGAATTTCATCAAGAATGGCAATCCTTATATCATTGTCACCAAAGATGATGGCATTGTATTTAAAACGGTTTACAATCAAATTGATGAGGATGGCACTCTTTTACTTTGTTCAACAAATCCTGCTTACGAGCCTTATGAAATCTCGATTAACCACGTTTTAGAGGTTTGGAAATTCACCCATTATATTTCGTCTGAACTGCCCGAGCCGAATCTCGACAGATCTGAAATAGCTTCCACGGTGATGCATCTTCAACGAGAGGTAAATAAGTTAAAGAATACCATGCGAAAGGCATAAAAAAAACGCCTCGATCAAATTGACCGAGGCGTTTTTAGTTTGTAATTGTTGGCTTAGTGAGCCACCATCATTTTTCTTACTTGCATTGAATTTCCAGCTTCGATTTTAACAGTGTAAGCACCGTTAGAAAAATCGATTGTAGGAATTTCTACTTGGTTTAAACCTGTTTGTCCGGCTGCATTAGAGCGGAAAACAACACGTCCTGAAAGATCAGAAACTTCGATTTGGTAAGCCTGTGATTTCTGCATTCCGAAAGTTAGCAATGCAGATACGTTGCTTGGATTTGGGAAGATGTTTACATTCATCACTGCCGCATCAACATTGGTAGCGCTCAATGTCCAGCATGGTGATGGAGGATTTGCAATATGTGAAACATTGCTAAAGTCAATGTAACAAGCCAAATCTGGTTGATCTACAAATGGATTTCTGTTCGTTTGAACTGAGTCTAAGAAATCGTTACGAGAAATATCGAAACCATCTGGAGGGTAATCGAAATGCCATTTCTTAACAAGGTTCTGATCTTGTGGATAGCTGATGATATTTTGCAAACATTGCTGTCCAACAGGATTAGTGAATGTGAATGGGTTAGCCTGAGAGTTGTAAGTAACAGCCATGTACATTAATGCACGGGCAGCGCGACCTTTATGCTGGTCTCTCGGTTCGTAAACCGTTTTTCCATTGGCGTCTAAACCAAGTTTACCATCAAGAAATTCAACAGTTGGAGTTCCTACAACTTCGCCTAATGGGTAGTTACAACGAACGTCATTTACATTGGTTTGACGGGTAGGGTAGAGGTTATGGTAATCGTTGTATTCAGGTTTCTCAGGATTGTCGGCTGGAAAAGATGGCATCCAACTGTGTGGAAAAGTGTGCTCGCGGCTATAACCAGTTCCTGTCCAATCGAATGGATCGTTGAAAAGCTTCGTTTCTCCGCTGTAAGCGCAATTGATTACACGGGTGAAAGTATTTGCTCCAACAGTTGCAAAGGTATCGCGGGCTTGGAACAAATTGATCACTATCGGCGCGTAATTGCTGTAGAAAATAGAAAAGTGATCTTCTGTAATTGCTTGAAGATCTGCTGCAAGCGTAGCATTAGCGGTACTAATTCCTGTGTATTCGTTTGCCGATACCATAGTTGCTGGTGAAGTAACTGTAGTTTCAGAAATCGTGTTGATGTAATTCGTGAAAGTACCCGCACCTGAATAAGGGAAAACTGCAAAATGGTAGGTTTTTCCTGCAATTACATAACGCGCATTGAGACTAACATTTGCGTCTTCTGGGCGTCCTGCAAAAATAACTTTAGCATTTCCGATAGTTTGCCCACGAGTATAGTTCGATCCGTCAGAGGGAGCTGAGCTGATAGGAGCTCCTTCACTACGAAGAACTACGTAACCGCCAAGAATGTCTTCGTTTAGAATGTTACCATTGAAGCCAATAACTGTGCGGAATGTCTTGTTTACTGGATTTGATATTGCCGTAACTGCAGATGCAGGTTCAGTTGCGAAGTTTCCATTTACTCCGTAAAGTGTGAAGGCAAAAGTTGCATCATCTAAGTCGTTATTCAAAAGCTCGATTCCCGCCACATTTGTTCCGGCTGCAGTTGGTGAGAAATTCACCACCAAATTGGTGTTACCACCTGCAGCAACTGTAAATGGAAGTGAAGGGCTCGCTAGTGAATAAAGTCCAGCGTTGGCGCCAGTGAAGTTAACTTCGGAAACCACAAGGTCTTCTGTTGTTCCGATGTTATTCACCTGAAAAGTTACTGAAGTACCATTGAAAGGATCTGCAATACCACCATTTAAAACTGTTGTTGTTCCTTGCTTTACGTCAATACTAGCAGTCGTAATTACTGGTGTTGCAATGCTGATCTCATCAATTTTTATATTGGAGCCAGATACTTTGTTTTGGAAGAAAAAGCGAATGTAACGACTCAAAGGATTTGTTGGCGTAACGGATGCTGACAAACAACTTGAAACGCTCAAGTCAGCATCTGTGTAAGAAGCCATATTGGTATATGCCACACCATCAACAGATTCTTGAACCACAAAAGTTCCTTCAAAAGGGCTTCCACTTGTTGATCCGCCAATCTGGTAACTTACTTCTCCTGGTTGTTGACCTAAAAAGATCACCAATGCTTCATTTGCTGCATCCATTCTTAGAGAGGAAGCACCATCACAAGCAGAACTGCCTGTGTAGTTTGTGTTGCCGTTTCCACCAGTTGGAACAAAAGTCCAACCTTCTGGTGTTGCAGCTCCAGTGCAATCCCAAGATGTAGGAACTGGACTTTGTGCTTCTGCAGCCATTGAACTGAATACAGTAGCAAGAATTAAGAATAGTTTTTTCATGTATTTAATTTATTGTTTTTGTGCACGGATGTAGCCTTCTGTGCTGTCGGCGAATGTTCGGAATCTTTTAAGCGCCAATTCTGAGTCGGTAAGTTGTTCAATTTCGTAGCGCTGACGAAGTATTTTGGTCACAAAGGTATTTGATCCCACAGAACTTTTGACTGCAGTGATTGATAACTCGCTGCCTTTGATGTCGAACTGAAATGTATCGCGAAGGTCTGTTCGGGCTGTATCAGCATAATCGAGTGTGTAAACGCCTTTGCAAGTTGCTGTATAAGCATCGGTGCAAGGAAAAAACTCCATCTTGTGAATGTCGTTTGTGGTTTCAACTTCTTTGCCGTTTGCCCATTTTAGCAAGCTGATTTTCCAAATACCAGCATTTAGTTGGTCGGCAGCATTTTGCTCCTTACTGCAGGAAATAAATCCTACGCTAAGCAATGCGATGATGGCTAGTTTTTTCATATTCCTTAAAAAGTTAGCGTTAAAGATGTTTGCCAACGACGGCCAAGTAAAAAGTTTACACTTGAACTGGCTGCATTAAATGAGGAAGTATTTCCAAATTGATTGCTTTGTGCATCGGTAATGCCTTCAGCATCAAGAATATTTATCACACTAATCCTTAAATCGAGTTTTATTTTTTTAATCATCACTCCATAACCCGCGTTCACATCTAACAAACCATAGTTTGGCATTCTCCAAGATTGACGGCCAATGTTTGGACCTAAGTCATTCACTAAATCCGTAACCTGCAATGCATCAGGTGTGTAGTTTGCAAAATTGTGAGTGAATAATGTAAACTGAGGTTTAATATACAATCGTTTGATAGGCTCGTAGCGCATCGAAATTGCATAGCTTCGTTGTGCAGCATCACCAACTTTTACGCCGCGCGGATCAAATCTAACAGTATCGGTTGGATTGCCATTGTCGTCGAACACTGTCGCAGTTGCCACTTTGTTCCAGCGCCAATCGCCAATAGAAATCATTCCTTCCACGTTGAGGTTCTTCAACACTTTGTAAACAAAATCCAATTCTAAACCTGTGTGAAGTGCACCCATGCCTGAGGCATTAGAGCTAACTGGTTCCCCGTTTACGGTAAATGAAACGGAAGTTGGTCGATTGTTCCAAACTGTGTAATAACCATTAAAGTTTGCAGCGAATTTTGATGATTTGTAAGAATAGCCAAGCTCTGCCGATTGAATCAATTCATTGTCGATGGTTTGGAACTTACGGTTGTCGGAGCGAATTGTGAATTGCATCAATGGAGCACGGTTCAAATAACCAATATTCATAAACACGTTCATTCGGTCGTTGATGTTGTAGTTTACCCCGCCTTTAATGGTGTAACCAACTAGACGAACCCATTCGCTTTGATTGGTTTTCAAACCTTCAGATCCTTGGTTGTAAGTTACGTCTTTGTATGTGATCGTATCTCCGTAACCGATATACAATGTAGTGTCTTCAACGTCAAGTTGCTTTTTCAAAAAGTGGTTATACTGTTTGTAAAAACTCATGGAAGAACTTAAGTTGATGAAGGCCGACCATTTTCCAACTTTGTACTCTGCCAAAGCAAATGCACCCCCCCAGCGAATATTGCGTTCAATAAACTGCGTGATGGTGTCGCCAACGAAAACGGGCTGATTCGGCTCAATGTTTTGATTTACTGAAGTAACCCACAAGTCAGCTCCAAGCAGGTCGTCCACGCGGCTGAATACTTGTCCGTTGTAAGTTCTCAAATCCAACCCACCTGAAATATCCCATCCCGAAAAGGCCGACCATTTGAAGGTAGAAAGGGCACCGTACCATTGGTGTTGATTGTAGTTCTTGCGAATGAAATTTGTAGCTCTTCGTTGACCTTTATACAAACTATCTGGGCCAAACCCTTGATAAATATTGAACGGGCTAGTGGTATTTCCGTCATAAATTGCTTGAATGTTCTGTCGGCCAGTAGAATCCAAGGCGATTGTGTTGTTTGGCTGAATCCCTCCACCCATTCCATAGGAACCATAAAGAATGTTCGACCAGTAAAACCTCGGATTGATATTCACAAAGTGACGCAAGGAAATCACAGGCTTATGAAACTGATTGATGCTTGTATTGAATACATCTGCCGGTGCATCTGCTCCGCCAGTAGCAGTTTGGCGAAGAAGATTCCAACTTGGATTGTATCTTCTTCCGTATTCGATTTTCCCTGTTGTGTCTACACCTAATTGAGCAGCAAGTGCTTTGCTATAGGTGTAGATTGGTTGATCAACGCGGAAATCCCTTTGAGCACTGCGCTGTGGAGCTCCGAATCCAGACAAGGAAAACAAATGCTTTCCAAAGAATTTTTCCACCTTAAGGTAATAGAAAAACATTTCAGAACTAAGTTCATCAACGTATCCATCATTTGAGCGATAGGAGAATGCCGCGCTCACGCCAAAGCCATTCTTAAGTTTTCCTGAGTTAAAATTAATTCCAGTTCTTAGGTTCATGTCGTTTCCAACTTCTTGTCGAACTGAGAGCATGCGTTTCGAATCAATTCCTGCTGTTAAGATGTTCATCGTTCCTCCGATAGATGGAATCGCCAACTTTGATGCTCCCAAACCGCGCTGAACTTGAACGCCCGATGTAAGGTTGTCTAGACCAAACCAATTGGTCCAAAATACACGACCATTAAACACGTCGTTCATCGGAATACCATCGATAAGCACCTGCACATTTTGTGAGTTGAAACCACGAATCGAAACACGTGCATCACCATCTCCTCCGCCTTGTTGTGTTGCATACACGCCAGGTGTGGAGTTCAAGATCATTGGAAGATCCTGTGCTCCGAGTTGTTCTTGAATCTTTATTGGGCTGATGTTAGAGAAAGCTACAGGTGTTTCGCGCGCAATGGCAATGTCTGAAGAAACTTCAACCTCTTTCAGCGTATTGCTTTCCATCACGAAATCTTTAGAAATCGATTTATCAGCAATTACGATGTTTATTGACTGCGATTTGAAACCCATCGCGCTACATGTTAAGGTATAGCTTCCGTTGGGTAAGTCGATTTTATAATTTCCGTCGAGATCTGTTTGTGCTCCTTTACCGGCTGCATAAATTACCGATGCTCCAAGGATAGTTTCACCTGTAGATTTATCTGTAACCTTGCCAGTAACGGTTCCACCTTGCGCGAAAATCGCTAATCCAAGAAGGTTTAGAATGATTAAACTGAAAAGTTTCTTCATAAAAAGAAAAAAGCACAGTAATCCTAAGAGTACCGTGCTTGTTGAGGTTTGAAATTATGGACGAACTACAAGTTTCCGTTCAGATGTTTTTCCGTTTGTGAACATCACACGAACAGTGTAAAGACCAGAAGGAAGTTCGTTAGTACGAGCTGTTACTTTTTTCGATTTGGTCGCATTGTTTTCAACCAACATTAATTGTCCTAGTAAGTTTCTGAATTCTACTGCACGAATTTCAAATGCTGCTTCTATGTAGGTAAGATCAGCAGCAGGATTTGGGTAAACAAGAGTGCGCGACTCGTCGTCGATATCCAAAATTCCAACTGTATTGCAGGCACAAGTATGGAATCCTAAAGAATCGAACATGTTTTCGGCCAATGAATCCCATTGAATAGAAGGATTAAATGATTGAGGTGCAGGATTCGTAGTAACACCACTTGTAACAGATAGTTTGCGCTTGAGTGTTTGGTTTTGCGTCCAGTATCTGAAGAAATAAGGAACAGAACCATCGTAACCAACTGGTATGCTTGAATATGGAGCAATGTCGGTCCAAGCCGCTGTAGGATTTGCTGTTCCTTGAGAATTTAATGGTTGCTCTCCGATACATGCGAAAATATCCACAATTTGCCAAGTTCCGGCATTGTTTTTTTCCAATGATAACGCATCGTCACCATTGAAACACATGGTTCTGATGTTGCCTGGTTCAGTTCCACAGCCATTTGATAGCAACGTATCTGCTTTTTCCTGAAGTGCAGCATCGATAGGTGCAGTTTGACCAGTTCCATTAGGATCCGTTAAGTTTAGCGCAATAACGTAAGTTTGTTTTGAACCAATAAAAACACCTGCAGGCAAAACTTGAATAGCGTTATCTGCAGCTACTACTGATCCATTATCCCATCTAATCAATCGATAACTTCCTAAGTCAACGGGAGCATTGGTTGGATTGTAAAGCTCTAGGGCTTTGTTATTTCCAGAACCTTCAACATATTCGGAAATAAACAATTCGTTGCATTGTGAATTTGCAGACAATGCAGCAAATAGAATTGAACTCGTTAGCAGTAAAGATTTTATCATGACGATTTATTTATCAGTGCGCAAAATTAAGTCTTTCAGGCAATTATTCGCATGATGTTAATTTTTTAAAGTAATGGTAAAGTTGGGTGTTAATACTCTAGTAATTAACAATGTATATGTCGTATAAGCGCCAATTTGTAAAAGTCCAGCTGAATTTAGCATTCAAAAAACCTATATTTGCCGCCCAAAATAACTTTGCCATGAAAGGTCCGATTTCTCAATTCATCGAAAAACATTATCTCCATTTCAACTCAGCAGCTTTAGTAGATGCCGCCAAAGGCTACGAAGCCCATCTTACAGCTGGGGGAAAGATGATGGTAACTTTGGCTGGTGCAATGAGTACAGCCGAACTTGGTAAATCTTTCGCTGAAATGATCCGCCAAGGAAAAGTGGACATCATTTCATGTACTGGAGCGAACCTTGAAGAAGACATCATGAATTTGGTTGCGCATTCTCATTACAAACGAGTGCCAAATTATCGTGATTTAAGTCCACAAGATGAATGGGATTTACTCGAAAAAGGATACAATAGAGTTACAGATACTTGCATTCCAGAAGAAGAGGCTTTTCGCCGAATTCAAAAGCATATCGTGAAACAATGGATGAATGCCCAAGAAAGCGGTGAGCGTTATTTTCCGCATGAATTCATGTATAAAATGCTCCTTTCAGGGGAAATGGAACAGTATTATGAGATCGATCCAAAAGATTCGTGGATGATTGCTGCTGCAGAGCAAAATATTCCGATTGTAGTGCCAGGTTGGGAAGACAGCACGATGGGAAATATTTTTGCATCTTACTGCATTAAAGGAGAACTTCAACCTTCGGTGATGAAATCTGGAATCGAATATATGATGTGGCTAACCGAATGGTACCGAGCAAATTCTGCCGGTAAGGGTGTAGGTTTCTTCCAAATTGGTGGTGGAATTGCAGGTGATTTTCCAATTTGTGTTGTGCCGATGATGTACCAAGACTTGGAATGGCATGACGTTCCATTTTGGTCATATTTCTGTCAGATTTCAGACTCAACAACAAGCTATGGATCTTATTCTGGAGCAGTTCCAAACGAAAAGATTACTTGGGGTAAACTCGATAAAGAAACTCCGAAATTTATCGTTGAATCTGATGCGACCATCGTTGCACCGTTAATTTTTGCTTGGGTTTTAAGCTGGTAATACTGAACAATCAGACTTAATTGGTTGTTTAATCAGCGTGTCTAATGACTTTAATCATCCTATTCTGACTTCCGAATTGAAGCAGTTTCGCGATCAACTCACTAAGCCAATTACTTTGTTTGGTCCTTGCAGCGCCGAATCAGAACTTCAAGTTCTTGAAACAGCCAGGCTTATAGCGGAGCGATTTCCTAATAATATTTTTCGTGCAGGTGTTTGGAAGCCTAGAACAAGGCCCGGTTCTTTCGAAGGAGCAGGTGATTTTGCCTTGCAGTGGTTGAGTGCCGTCGGAAAAGAAACCGGAATGCCGGTAATAACCGAAGTGGCTACAACTCAGCATGTGGAAGCCTGTTTGAAGGCTGGTATCGATATGCTTTGGATTGGCGCAAGAACCACTGTGAATCCATTTGCGGTTCAGGAAATTGCAGAAGCGCTGAAAGGAACCAACATTCCAGTTTTTGTAAAGAACCCGATCAATCCTGATCTTTCGCTTTGGATGGGTGCAATTGAACGACTTCAAAAAGTAGGGATAGACCAAGTCTTAGCGATTCACCGTGGTTTCCATTCTTTTGAAACAGATGTTTACCGTTATGCTCCGAGATGGGAAATTGTCATCGATCTTAAAACGAAAATGCCCGATCTGAAGGTGATTTGTGATGCAAGCCATATTTCTGGAGATCCAGCATTAATTCCAGGTGTCGCACAAAAAGCTTTAGATTTAGATTTGGATGGCTTGATGATTGAAACTCACTTTAATCCAGCCGTTGCACTAAGTGATGCGAAACAACAAATCACTCCAGCAGTTTTGAGTGTATTGTTCGAAGGATTGATTTTTCGAAAAGCGGAAGGGGACGGCAGCGATTTTCATCGGAAGTTGCTAGAGCTCCGAAGTCGTGTTGATTCAACCGACGATTTATTGCTCCAGGCTTTGGTTACAAGGATGAACTTGATCAAGCAAATTGGAGAATACAAGAAAGATAAACAGGTAACCATTCTTCAAATTCGTCGCTGGGAAGAAATCCTCACCCGACAAATTGCGCATGGCTCAAGTTCAGGCTTAGATGCCAGCTTTATTAAGAAATTATACGAACTCATTCACGAGGAGTCAATTCGGATCCAAACTGAGTTGTTTAGAAAAGCCTAAAAGGCATCTATAGTTAGTTGTGCATCCTTTGTGTTTGCAACTGTTTCGTTTCAGTAGTTTTTGTTTATTTTGCCGGAAATCTTCAACAAGCAGTTGCTTGTGCAAGATGACTGCACTTCTGTAATTCAGCAGAATTTCACTTCAAAGCCAGCATGCAACTTTCTCGATTCGATATTCCTTCGTTTTTTTTCAATTTAACGGTTGATGGAAGCATAGATGAAAAAATCAACAATTTTATTAAGCCAGCCGTAGATGCTTTAGGTGAAGTGATTTTTTACAAACCGTTTGCCTCTGCTGGATTCGATATGCCCTTGGTGGTAATGTGGCTAATTCTTGGAGCCTTGTTTTTTACCGTTTATATGGGCTTTATCAATCTTCGTGGAGTAAAGCATGCAGTTGATTTGATAAAGGGTAAATATGACAAACCAGGAGATAAAGGAGAAGTATCGCATTTTCAAGCTTTGGTAACGGCTCTTTCAGGGACTGTTGGCTTGGGAAATATTGCTGGTGTTGCTGTTGCAATTTCTATCGGAGGGCCAGGAGCAACGTTTTGGATAATCGTAGCAGGATTTCTAGGTATGTCGTCGAAATTCGTAGAGTGTACTTTAGGTGTTAAGTATAGAAAAATCAACGCATTAGGAGAGGTTTCTGGTGGGCCAATGTATTATTTATCTGAAGGTTTAAACAAGAAAGGATTTCCGAAACTGGGGAAATTCCTCGCAGCTTTGTTTGCCATTCTGTGTGTTGGAGGCTCCTTCGGTGGCGGTAATATGTTTCAAGCAAACCAATCATTTGCTCAGTTGGCGAATGTGTTTCCTGTGTTCAATGGTTTTGGCTTTGTTTACGGCATTTTCCTAGCACTTTTGGTCGGAATTGTCATCATTGGTGGAATTAAGAAAATTGCCAGTGTAACCGACAAGATGGTGCCATTTATGGTTGGTTTGTATGTGTTGACGAGTGTGTATATCATCTTGATGAATATCCAAAACATTGGAGCCGCATTTTCAGCAATCTTCAATGGCGCCTTTACGGCAGATGGAATTTCGGGTGGAGTTGTAGGTGTATTGATTGTAGGCTTTAAACGAGCCGCATTTTCCAATGAAGCAGGTGTTGGATCTGCAGCTATTGCGCATTCAGCCGTGAAAACAGATCATCCAATATCTGAAGGAATCGTTTCACTTTTAGAACCTTTTGTAGATACTATAGTGGTTTGTACCATGACTGCCTTAGTGCTAGTATTTACTGGATTTGCATCGGATACCAACGGAATGGAAGGTTCGGCCTTAACTTCCGCAGCGTTTAGCAGCGTAGTGCCTTGGTTCAAGTACATTTTACTTATCACCATTGTCCTTTTTGCCTTTTCAACCATGATTTCTTGGTCGTATTACGGAATGAAAGCCTTCACGTTTCTTTTTGGAAACAACCGTAAAATGGAAAATTTGTACAAGCTTATTTTTCTTGGCTTTGTTGTTATTGGCTCTTCAGCAAGTTTGGGTGCTGTAATCGATTTTTCAGATATGATGATTCTCGCAATGGGCTTCCCGAATATTCTTGGATTGTACTTCATGGCTGGTGAAGTGAAGGCCGACATGAAAAGTTATTTTGCCAAAGTAAAATCTGGTGAAATCGCTCGCCATAAATAGTTAAGCCTCTAACCAAGTGTGCCCAAACTAGATTAGTTGAATTTGAGGTGTAGCACTGTAAATGAAAATTTATATTTTCGGTCGCTCAAAAATCGAGTCACACGAAAACTATGTCTTCAAACAGATCCATTTGGCGCAGAAAACCTATTGCAGCTTACGAGGCCGACATCCAAAAAAGTGAACTCAAAAGAGTTTTAACCCGCTGGGGATTAACATCTCTTGGTATCGGTGCAATTATCGGAGGAGGTATTTTTACTTTAACCGGAATTGCTGCCAATCAATTTGCAGGTCCTGCACTTGCAATTTCCTTTATTATTGCTGGTGTTGGATGTTTGTTCGCCTCACTTTGTTATGCAGAGTTTGCCTCAGTTTTGCCTGTTGAAGGTTCAGCGTATGCATATGCATATGGAACAGTAGGGGAGTTGTTCGCCTGGTTTATCGGATGGAATTTGGTGCTTGAATACATGATGGGAGCTACCACTGTAGCTGTTAGTTGGAGTGGATACTTTCTAAAACTGATGGATTTGATCGATGTCCATATACCATTGTATCTCAGTATGGATTATGCCTCTGCAAAAGCAGAGTTGGCGAAAGCTGCTGGAATTACTGCAATTCAAGATTATCTGAAGGCCTTAGGAAGTGTTACACCTGATCTGGCATCATTGAAATCTGCACTTGCATCTACACCCGCTCATGAATTGGTGAAGGATATGAAAGTTGTATCGGATGCAACAGAATTGTCAAAAGGAGTTAACTTAACAGAATTGGCGAAACACTATTCTTCTATCACCTTACCTGGATGGGCTATAAACTTGCCAGCCATGGTCGTAACATGGTTTGTAACGGCAGTTTTGGTAAAGGGAATTAAGGAGGCTGCATCAACCAACAACTTAATCGTGATTTTGAAAGTTGCTGTGGTTTTGTTTGTTATTGTAGTTGGCTTTTTCTATGTTAATACAGACAATTGGACGCCTTTTGTTCCTGAGCAAATATTCGATGCCAAAGGCGATTCTCATTTTGGATGGTCGGGTGTAGTAACAGCCGCAACGATTGTTTTCTTCGCATATATTGGTTTTGATGCAGTATCTACTCAAGCAGGTGAAGCAATTAATCCCAAAAAGGATGTACCATTCGCCATTATCGCTTCATTGATCATTTGCACCATACTGTATATATTAGTCTCATTTGTATTGACAGGGATGGTGAACTATACCATGCTCGACTTGAGAGCGCCAGTTGCATCAGCTTTTTCAGGCGTTGGACTCGATTGGGCAGTTTATCTCATTACGATTGCCGCAACAGCAGGATTATTTTCTGTTATGTTGGTAATGATGTTGGGCCAAACTCGGATTTTTCTTGGAATGGCAAAGGATGGCTTATTGCCACACAGCCTTTTTGGGAAAATTCATCCGAAGTATAAGACTCCATACAGAAGTACCATTTTCGTAGGGTTAATCGTATCTGTAGTAGGCGCAACCACACCGATAAATACAGTTTCTGAAATGTGTTCAATGGGAACACTATTGGCTTTCGCAATGGTTTGTGGAGCCGTTTGGTTGCTTCGCGTCAAAGAGCCGAATCTTGAAAGACCTTACAGAACGCCATGGTTACCTGTGGTTGCCACTTTGGGTATGGCTTTCAATTTCTTTTTAATGACACAAGTGCGTGAGCACACTTGGATGGCTTTTATCATTTGGGGTACAATCGGAATTCTCGTTTATTTCTTTTACAGCCGACGTCATTCAAAACTAAATCAAACTCAGTAAATGAATGATTGAAGAAAATACGTCTCGATGATTAATCTAAATAATTGATTATCAAGGCTTATTTCTTTTGCATACATTTTTTGATGTAAGAATTTGGATATTATCGTAAATGTTTACATACTTTTGCATAAGTTCTTTATAAAACCAATCTTCAATTTCGACACAAAAGAGGAAACAATTTTAATTTAATGTGCTGATTATAAATCTACAAGCACCACAAATAAATTTTGTTTCTGTCATATGTAACAGATTGTAGATTGCAGACGTAATAGAATCCAAAACTGAACCTAACAATTATGAAAAACAAAAACTCTATTAAAATCGCTGGCCTCGCACTTTTTTCTGTGCTGAATATAGCCAACGCTGTTTCCCAAGCTCAGCCTTGCGGAAGCAATCTTATCGCAAATGGCGATTTTGAAGCAGGCTTTAATGGCTTTTCTTCAGGTTATACATTTGTAAATGATGGTCCGGGTAACGGAGAAATGATTCCTGAAAACACTTTTGGTGTTGATGTGAATGTTTCTGCTTATCATCCAAGTATTACAGGAGTTGGTCGTTCAGGCAAATTTCTAATGGTGAACGGTAACACAGGAAGCATCAAGACTGCATGGTCTCAAGATGTAAATGTAGTTGCTGGTAAAACGTATAACTTCTCAGCTTTTGCTCAGCGTTTGGCTGGTGGCAATCAAGCAATTCTTCGTTTTTCTGTTGGAACTGAACTTCTTGCAACATTTTCACCAGTAGCAGCTGGTTGGAATGAAGTTACAGGAGTTTACACTGCAACAGCTACTGGAACAATCACATTGTCGATTGTGAATGCAAACCTTGCAGCTGCAAGCAACGATTTCGGAATTGATGATGTTAGCTTTACACAAGTTTGTGACGAAACTCCAGCAGGTTGTTTCGCAACAGGTGTGTTTTCTTTCTCACAAGGTCTTACCCGTTTAGGAACTCCAGTTAATGCTGAGCGTTCGAACCCGGAAAATACACTTGGTGCACCAAACGGTCAGAATCCAGCAATCTACGCTCCAGTTCAAAATTTCTTTTCACTTGGTCTTGGTGGAAATGTTGTAGTTGAATTCGAAGTTCCAATTGCAAATGGTGATGGCGCAGATGTTAAAATCTGGGAATCATCTGCAAGTGTTAACGGAGAACGTGCATTCATCGAAGTTTCTCAAGATGGTCTTGGTTATGTTCCAGTAGGAGAAATCGCTCAAACTGGTTCAGTGTCAATTCCTGATGGAATGGATTATATCCAATTCGTTAAAATTACTGATTCTACTCCTGCTGCATCTGCTGGTAATAGCCAAGTTGCTGATGGTTATGATGTTGATGCTGTAGAATGTTTGAATGGCGCTTACACTGGTGACTTGATTAACAACTGCTACGCAATGGAAGTTGTTTCTTTTAACCAAAAGAAGCAGAATGATGGTTCTTTCGTTTCTGTAGGTCGTTCTAATCCTGCGAAGGCTTTAGGTATGCCAGAAGGAACTGATACTGAAAACTTCGTATCTCTAGGTTTCGGTGGCGATATCACTTTGAAATTCGGTAGCCCAATTAAAAATGGCGATGGTAACGATGTTCGCGTTGTAGAAACTACTTTCGGAGGAATCGGTTGTAACCGTTACCCAGAAACAATCAATGTGTTTGCTTCTCAAGATGGTTGTAATTTCGTATTCCTTGGCGAAGGTTGTCAAGATACTGACTTCGATTTAGGTTCACTTGGATGGGCTCAATACATTAAAATTGTAGATGTTAGTCCAGTTGACGGTGCTTACCAAGGAACTCCAGTTGCTGATGCATACGATTTAGACGGTATCCTTTGTTTGAATGGTTACGAAGAGAACCCAGTTCTTGCTGAAGTTCCAGCAGGAGCATCAGAAGTAATTTCATACACTGCAGGCCCACGTAAAAACGGAACGCCTGTAACACCTGCTCGTACAAATCCAGCTAACGCTCTTGGTGCTCCACAAGGAACAGATGTGATAAACTTCGTATCACTTGGATTCGGTGGTCAATTAACAATTAAATTTCCATTCGTGATTTTTGACAACCCAGCAGCAAACGATCTTCGTGTAACTGAAACAACTTTTAACAATCCTTCATGTGCTTCTTACCCAGAAACTGCTGAAGTTGAAGGTTCATTAGACGGTATCAACTGGATTAGCTTGAACACAATTTGTCTTGATGGCGAAATTGACATCAATGCTGCTGGAACTATCCAATACATCCGTATCACTGACCGCACTCCTGCTTCTTCTTTCAATGGATCAGCTGATGGTTACGATGTAGATGGTGTTGTTGTTATCAACCAAGATTGTTCAAACGATAATGATACTCGTTTCGGTGACAATGTAAATACACCTGATGAAGTTACTTCAATCGATGTATTCCCTAACCCATTCCAAAACGAAATCAATTTGGTAATCGGAACTGGCGATCAAGACAACACTGCAACAATCGTTGTTAGCAATTACCTTGGTCAACAAGTTTCTGTTGAAAAATTAAATGTTGCGTCTTCTTCAACTGTAAATCACATGATCAACATGTCTGCTTTCAAGAGCGGTGTTTATTTCATCTCTGTAGAAACTAACTCTACTAAAGAAGTGATTAAAGTAGTTAAGCAATAAGCTACAGTTATTTTGTTTAAAACGGTTGCCCCAAAACGGCAGCCGTTTTTTTTTGTAAGATTATTGTTCAATCACGGTAAAATTCTATAGGTGTTTAGCCTTATTTATTAAAACATTACATCAGAATAGCTTTGTAAATGAATGATTTGTGCATCGTAAATCGCTATTAATTAGGTTGCTGTGTTTTTATTAATGGATAATATCTTACATTTGTAACCTCTAAACAATAAATGCGTTTAGGGGAATACATAACCTAACTTCTTTTAAATGAAAAACCTTTTTACAATTACCGGAATAGCGCTCTTCGCTACTTTGAATTTCGGAAATGTTGAGAGCTCAAATGCAAATGCATTTCAGCAAACTCTAAATGAAGTGGCTCCATCAGGCTATTTAAATTTAACATCAATGTGTTCGAATGATCCAGCAGCTACGCGCGTATGGAGAGTGAGAAATTTCACAAACGCACCAGTTAGTTACACTTGGGATGTTTACAACGCAGGTCAAAATGGATCTGGTGTTGCACAGCCTGGTGATAGCTTCTTCGAAACTGTTACTGTTCCTGGTTCACCAAATACAACCCGTATTTTTTGGACAGTTGAAGGTGCACAATACTCTAAAGTAAAAGCTTCAGGTGGAGCGCAGTGTTCAACGCCTCCTCCAGTAGTTCCTTGCGGGACAGAATTAATCGTAAATGGTAATTTCGAAGGTGGAAACACAGGATTCACTTCAGGTTACACTTACAAAGTTGATGGAGCTGCGAACAACGAATTGGTATTAGAGAACACTTATGGTGTTGGTCCAAACGTTGCTACTTACCATCCTCAATTGGTAGGAACTGGCCGTTCTGGTAACTACATGATGGTTAACGGTAACACACTTTCAACGCTTACTGTTTGGAGTCAGAATGTGAATGTTGTAGCTGGAAAGAATTACGCTTTCAAAGCATATGCTCAAAATACATTTGCTGTGTCTCCTGCTGTGCTTCGTGTATATGCTGGAGCTGAATTGTTGGGTACATTCTCACCTGAAGGCCTTACTTCTTGGACAGAGTTTGCTTCAACATTCACTGCTTCTTCAACAGGTTCAATCGAATTGAGAATCGTTGATGCTAACCTATCTAAAACAGGAAATGACTTTGGCTTGGATGATCTTAGCCTAATTGAAGTTTGTCCTGAATTGCCAACTACTTGTTACGCTGAACAAGTAATCAGCTTCACACAAGGAAATAAATACGATGGTATTTCTCCAGTTGATGCTGGACGTTCAATCCCTACAAAAGCTTTAGGCGCTCCAGAAGCAAACGATACAGAAAACTTCGTATCTCTTGGTTTTGGTGGTCAAATCACTTTGAAATTCGGTAGCCCAATTAAGAATGGCGAAGGCAATGATGTTCGTGTTGTAGAAAGCACATTTGGAAACATCGGTTGTAACCGTTTCCCAGAAACTATCCGTGCATTTGCTTCTCAAGATGGTTGTAACTTCGTTTACCTTGGAGAAGGTTGCCAAGACACAGATTTCGATCTTGGAATGCTTGCTTGGGCTCAATACATCAAATTAGTAGATGTTAGTCCATTAAATGCTGCTTATCAAGGAACTCCAAACGGAGATGCTTACGATGTTGATGGAATTATGTGTTTAAATGGTTACGAAGCAAATCCAGTTCTTGATCCAGCTGTTGTTGGTGCAAATGAAGTGATTTCATACAATGCAGGTACTCGTAAAAACGGAACTGCTGTACCAGCTGCACGTGCAAATTCTGCAAATGCTCTAGGTCTTCCAGAAGGTACTAACAATGTAAACTTTGTAGCACTTGGATTTGGTGGTAGCATCGTTCTTAAATTCAAGCATGTGATTTTTGACACTCCTTCTGCGAATGATCTTCAGGTAGTTGAAACTTCATACGGCAATCCTGCTTGCAATTCTTACCCTGAAACAGCTGAAATCGAAGGTTCTCTTGATGGAGAAAATTGGGTTAGCCTTGGAACAATTTGCCAAGATGGTCAAGTAGACATCGCTGCAGCTGGAACTATTCAATATGTTCGCATCACTGACCGTTCTGCTTTAACTTCTTTCTCTGGTTCAGCAGATGCTTATGATGTTGATGGTGTTGTAGTAATTAACAATTCTTGTGGAACAGCTTCAAACACAACTGCTCGTTGGGCTGACAACATAACAACTGCAAATGAAATTACAACTGCAGAAGTTTATCCTAACCCATTCAGCGATAACTTGAACCTAGTAATCTCTACTGGAGATCAAGACAATTCTGCAACAGTAACAGTTACAAACTACCTTGGGAAATTGATTTCTTCTGAGCGTTTAAATGTTTCAGCATCTTCTTCAGTTCAACATTCAATGAATGTATCTGACCTTTCAAGAGGCGTTTACTTCATCTCTGTTGAAACGAATTCAACGAAAGAAGTTTTGAAAGTAGTTAAGCAATAAGCTTATTCTTAAATGCATCTTGGTTAGCCCCGCTCCGATTTTTCGGGGCGGGGCTAACTTTTTTCAGGTAGTTCTTACATGTAGGTTTCAATTGTTCATTTTTTCAAATCGCTGATGCACTAGGCGATTGGTTGAATTTTGATAGAGACCACAGAAAAACTTACTTCAACGCCTATTGCTTCAATGAAACACTAATTCATAGTATTCGTCTGATGTTTTGTAATGCACAAGCATAAATAAGTGCCAGATGAAAAAAAGAACTACACTCAGAAACAAAACAACCGTTAAAACCTCTCTCCGACAACGCCTTTTAGTAGGAAGCGCGGGAATGTTATTGGCAGTAGTTGTAGGGTCGATGGTTTACCTGAATTTCTTTACTTCCGGTGAATCTCGAGCCAATCTGGTTGAAGACGGAGAGTCTGTTCAGCCATTAACATTAACTTCGATGTGTTCGGAAAATCCCAATGTGAGCAGACGCTGGCGTGTGGTGAATCCGAACGAATTCGATGTGCCAATTGAATGGGATTTGTATCCATATTTTCAAACTGGTCTCATAATCGCCCACAAAGGCGAAAACTTCTTTTATTCCAACACCATTCCAGGTCCGAATACTGTACGGATTCGCTGGCAGGATGAAAATTCAGCATGGCAACAGTCTGTAAAGGCTTCATCAGGAGCTTCTTGCGGAGGTGGAGGTTGTTACGTTTCAGAAGTAGTTAGCTATGATCCAAAGAAACGTAACGATGGCTCATTTGTCGTAGAGGAGCGAAGAGACCCATCTAAAGCACTTGGAGCACCTGAAAACGATGATGCCTTGAATTTTGTATCGTTGGGATTTGGTGGTGAAATTGTTTTGAAATTCGCTCAGCCAATCGCAAATGGATCGGGCGACGATATCAAAGTAACCGAAAGCACATTTGGTAATCTTGGCTGCAACAGATATCCTGAAAAGATTCAAGCTTATGCTTCGCAGGATGGCTGTCATTTCATTTATCTAGGTGAAAAATGTCAAGATGCCACCTTCGATTTAGGTTCTTTTTCTTGGGCTCGATTCATCAAGCTAAAAGATGTAAGTCCAGTTGAACATCCATTTAACAATAGCGTTGCTGATGGTTACGATGTTGATGGCGTAGAATGTCTCAATGGAACAGCAAGTGTTACTGCCGACGATGGTTTGGTAGCTGGATCTGCACAAGAGGTTGTTGAATACATTCAAGGAACCCGTAAAAACGGAACTGCTATTCATTCATCCAGAACCAATCCTGAAGCGGCACTAGGAGTTCCACAAAACAATGATTTAGGAATCAACTTCCTGACTTTAGGCTTTGCCGGATCCGCAGTATTCAAGTTTGATTATGTGATTTTTAACCGTCCAGGCAATGATATTCAAGTTGTAGAAACTTCTTTTGGTCAACAAAACTGCGAGGGATACAAAGAAACGGCTTACTTTGAAGGTTCATTGGATGGTATTCTATGGAAACCAATGGGTGAAGTTTGTTTGGATGGTGAAATTGATATGACTGATGAGCTTTACGCAATGCAGTATTTAAGAGTAACCGACAGATCGCCTGCAACTGCGTTCCCGAATTCTGCAGATGGCTATGATATTGATGGTTTTGTGGTGATTTCTTATGGATGTACTAATGAAACTCGTGTGCGTCCGTTTGATAACAATTCGATTCCAGATGAAATTGCAGAGGCTCAAATTCAGCCAAACCCATTCAAAGATCAGTTCCAGCTATTGTATGAAACTGGCTCACGGGATGAAAAAGTTACTGTGCGAATGTTTAATTACGTTGGACAAATGGTTCATGTTGAAACAATAAATATCCCTAGAAACACAAAGCACACGCATAATATGTCGGGTGACAAACTTCCAAAAGGAGTGTATGTTGTGACACTTGAATCGGCCGGCCAAAAACAAAGCATCAAGGTGATTAAAAACTAAGATTACGTAAACCCAACAATAGGAAGCGCTCGGCAATTTGTCGGGCGCTTTTGTTTTATAAATGATGTAGGACCTGTTCATGTAAATATTGCGCTGTTGATAAGTATCCAAAAACTGATTAAGAATAGATGATCGAATGGGCGTCTTGTTTCTAACGGTTTTCGCGGTCGTAGTTTTTGTTTAAAAATTTAAGCATTTATTTTATAGGTTTCTAGCATCGTTGCTCAGATTTAAGGAGTTTGCCACAAGGTTTTAGGATGAACGATTTACTCTGGTTAAATTTTTTTTGCAGATAGAAAGGATGTTTATTACGTGTTAAGAATATAATGTCTTGATAATCAAGTTTATGGCAATATACTTATGTATTTTATTGTGTCGTGTGTAAGAAATACTAAATCAAATAAATGCAATTAAATTATATAAAGTGTCAAAAGTATCGTATTGATATTTTAATGGTATTTTAGGTTAATGTTTGTATAGTTATCTAATGGAAGGTGTTCATATGTTTGGTGTTTTGGATGGCGGGAGGTGTTGTAAGATTAATGTCAAATATTTAGGTTTGTTTGTCTTTAAACCAAATTCATTATGAAAACCTTAACAAATTTAAGATTGCCAGTTGCGTCTATAGTAGCGTTTCTGGGTATTAGTGCTGGTAGCTTAATTGCTCAACCATTGTATCCAACAACGGTAGTTAGTTACACTCCAGGTACAACAGCAGATGGTCTTGGTGCAATTCCGGATGCGCGCGACGATGAAAACAATGCCAACGGAACACCACAAGAAAGTGATGTTGATTTTGGCGAAGTTGCTGGAAACTCATCAACAGTAAACTTCACTTCGCTCGGTTTTGGTGGAGAAATGATTCTTGGTTTTTCACAGCCATTTGGTCGTGGAGAAGGAGTTGATCTTCAGATTTTTGAAACTTCCTACAACACGCCAGCTTGTGCTACTTGGCAAGAATTTGCTGATGTTTTCATTTCGCAAGACGGTTGTAGCTGGTTGCAAGTGGTTGACAATGGCTGTCAGAATCTAAACATCGAATTGCCTGATGCAATGCCATGGGCAATGTTTGTAAAAATTGTAGATGCATCTCCCAATGCGGCCTTTTCGCCAGAAGCTGATGGCTATGATGTGGATGGTGTAAAAGCCAATTATCTCTCTAACATAGTTCCTTTGATGGATCTTAGTGGACCTCGTTTCGCAAATGCTTTCAGCAATTACATTGTTGGAACAATCAAAGGAAATAGCAACCTTCCGGCATTGAACCGCCGCGATCCGAACAAAGCTGTTGGTTCAACTTCAGGAAGCGATGTTGCTCAAGCCCCGATGTTTGTGTCTTTAGGTTTTGACAAAGCTTCAACTGCTGATGTAACTGAAGGCCAAATCACTCTCGAATTCTACTACACAATTGTGGATAGAATGGGCGCTGATCTTGAGGTATTTGAGACTACTTTCGGTGATAATGCTACCCGTAATTGCGCAAACTATCCTGAAATTGCTGAATTCTGGGGATCAAACGACGGAGTAAACTTTACTTTGTTGGCTGCAGATCCTTCTTCAAACGAACCTGATGATGCATATCTTGGTGGTTCTGGTCGTCTTTGCCGTGATGGAAAATTAGACATCAATGGAATGCCTGGTGGAACATTGCGTTTTTTACGTATCATCGACAAGTCTATTAAATCTAGCAACAAATTCCCAGGTTCGGCAGACGGATATGATGTAGACGCAGTATTCGGTTATGGATGCGCTGGTCTTAATGATGGAAGATATGGTCTTTACGATCAAAACAACTATCCTGATGAAGATGCAGGTGTGTTTTTTATGGGGCTTTTTCCAAACCCTTCAAACGATCGCGTGAATGTAAATATCGAAACAGCTTCAACAGATCAAAATTATGTAGTTCGCATGTTCGATATTACTGGCCGTGTGGTAGTTCAAGAATCAGTTAATGCTTCTGCGAATACTAGCGTGAACGTTGAGATTTCGGTAGCACACTTACCTGCTGGAGTTTACACAGTATCGGTTGATGCGAATGGTTACAAAACTGTTGACCGTTTGATCAAGAACTAATTGTAAATCCTATTGATTTTCAAAGGGCAGTTTTCTCAAGAAAACTGCCCTTTGTTTTTGTGCGCAGTTCAAAAAAAAACCTTCGACTTTAATTGATCGAAGGTTTTTTGATGCGATAAAAATGAAGAGTTTATTCTTCGTGCCCAGGGTAATTCTTTACCTTGATTTCTTTTTCGCCTTCTTCACTGAAAATCTTTTTCAAGAGAGCTCTTACTTCATTGAAAGCGTTTTCACTCTTTTCGATGAAATCATGAGCGCCCATTTTAAACGCAGAGATAGCAACACCCGGCCCAGTGCCAGAAAGAAAAATTACATGAATATCTGGATCAAAAGCTTTGATTTTTTGAAGGACTTCTAAGCCGCTCATTCCAGGGAGCTGGTGGTCTAGAATTACAACACGTGGTTTTAGTTTCAAATTTTCAATAGCTTCTTCACCATTGAAAAATACTTTAATACCATCATAATAGTTCGCTTCCAAATCGTAATTGATCAGGTTTGCGAAGAAAGGCTCATCTTCTACGATGAAAATTTTTGTCTCGTCACTCATTTTCATAAACTTAAATTCGTCTGAAACCGAAACACACCAACGGTTTCATTAGGTTAGGAATTAGCCAAAAGCATCGTTTTCTTATTGATGCTCTTGTTTCGGTAAAATAGCGAAAGATTTAAAATCTAAACAAACCAAATCTATTAAATACTCTACATCACATTGTGAACTTCAATAATTAATGAAACTGCAGAAAATGTGCAGTGTTCTAGTGGGTTTACTGGTAGATTAATCATGTCGATTTAATGTTGTTCTAAATGGGAACTTCTTACTTCGATGCCTGTGCAGATTCAATTTGAGTTTTGTAAATCCCACATTCAATCATCGTTTTTACGTTTTGTTCTGTGCATGTCGAATAGCAAAAGTTGGTGGTTGGGAATACCAATAAACTTGTTAAGCCGAACTCAAAATTTTCATAGGATTACTGCACAATGAAGTTTGAAATCAATGCCATACAATCTTCCATGAGGTAAATACTGTACTTGTAGTTCAGGTTGCTGGGCTTCAACCGAGATGTTAAGCCAAGCCCGACGAATGTTTGAGAAATTTTAGTTGATGAACGATCAAATTGTCTCTTGCCGAATTCAAATCATCCCTCGAGAATCGAGGAAAGAAATTTAAACTCTAGAAAATTATTGCTGAGTCATTTTTACATGCTCTCTGAAAACTCTAAAGATTTCGGCTGTGATTACCGCCTTTAAGTAATCCTGCTCGAAGGAAGTTTGGTACTCTATTTTTATATACCAGTGTGTTTGATCAGTTGATATTGTTGCTTTTAAAAAGTCTTTGAATTTGGTTCTCGATTTTATAAAAATCAAAATCTCATGCAGATTAACAGAATAATCGTCGGGTAGCGACTTTATTGGAAACAGTAGTTCTTGCGTAAAGCTTCCTTCACCTAAGTTCCTCACACTTTTTCCAAGAACCAAGCTGTTGGGTACTTTTATAAATTCAGGACTTCGTGCTTGTTCGAGTGTGAAAAAAAAAGTTCCGATGCGCGTTACCAAGCCCATATCGTCGCCCAACCGAATGTAGTCGCCCATTTGAAAAGGCTTCTTATTGAGAATGATGAACCAAGCAAAAAACGACAGTAGTAAATCTCTAATGGCAAATGCAAAACCGGTGGCAATTAAACCCACGAAAATGGTAATGTTTCCTAAAGAAACGCCTGCTTTCCAAAAGGTGATTATTAATGCAATGGTGTATAGACTTACCGAATACAGTTTTGAAATAATGATTCGCTGCTCAACCTCCATTTCTTGCTCGAACATTGTCCACACTTTGTTTTGGGTGAAACGGAGCACTACGGTAACCACCAAAAGAGAAATAATAAGTGTGAGAACGAGTTCGATGATGCTTAAAAATATCGAATCAATTGCAATGAATTCGCGTCGAATACCTACATAGATAAGTTCTACAATGATTAGAATTGCCGATAAAAGAAATATCCTTTTGTAAAGATTTTTGCTCAATGCCATTTTACAAAAGTAATTGTTCCTGCATGCACCTAAACATTGAATGAATTTCTAATTTAGCGCCGCATTTCACTTGAAATAAAAAAATCACACATCATGAAAATTACGGTAATTGGTGCAGGAAATGTTGGGGCAACCTGCGCGAATGTTATTGCAGAGAAAGAACTCGCAAATGAAGTTGTACTAATCGATATCAAGGACGGCCTTTCGGAAGGGAAGTCGCTCGATATGTGGCAAACAGCTCCAATTAATCTATATGACTCTCGCATTGTAGGTTACACTAACGATTATTCAAAAACAGCTGGTTCAGCAGTAGTGGTTATCACTTCTGGGCTTCCTCGCAAGCCTGGTATGAGCCGCGACGACTTAATAGCAACTAACGCTGGCATTGTAAAATCGGTAACTGATAACGTAATTGCACATTCTCCTGATGCAATCATCATCGTGGTTTCGAATCCATTGGATGTAATGACTTATGTAGCTTACCTAACTGCTAAGGTTGATTCTCGCAAGGTTTTCGGTATGGCTGGTATTCTCGATACAGCTCGCTACCGTGCATTCTTGGCTGAAGCATTGAATGTTTCTCCAAAGGATATTCAAGCGATGCTTCTTGGTGGGCATGGTGATACAATGGTTCCGCTTCCACGTTACACAACAGTTTCTGGGATTCCAGTAACCGAATTGATTGATGCCGACAAATTAGAGGCAATCATCGAACGCACCAAAAAAGGTGGTGGAGAATTGGTAAACCTTATGGGAACTTCAGCTTGGTATGCTCCTGGAGCTGCTGCTGCTCAAATGGTGGAAGCAATCGTTCGCGACCAAAAAAGAATATTCCCTTGTTGTGCATTGTTGAACGGCGAATACGGCCTCAACAATATTTACTTAGGCGTTCCAGTGAAACTAGGTAAAAATGGAATCGAAGAAATTATCGAGCTTAAATTGAACGACGACGAAAAGAAACTTCTAAACGACAGTGCTGCTGCCGTAAAAGAGGTAATGGACGTTTACGATGCAATGGCCAAATCAGCCACTGCTTAATTTCATCTTTAACAAATACAGGGGCTCCGGCCCCTTTTTTTATACCCATGATCAGCCTGCCGATTCAATTGATGCTTATAGAGGACGATGGTGTGCATCTTCTTGTTGAAGCCAAAGCAGGCCGACGAAAAGTACGTTTGATTGTAGATACAGGAGCTTCAAGAACTGTTTTCGACAAAACACGAATGGAGGAACTGTTCCCAAATCAAGAGATTCAGCAATCCAATGCATTAACAACTGGCTTAGGCACCAATTCTTTTCCGGGCGCAACGGCCAAACTTTCATCGTTGCGTTTGGGCGATTTAAAAATCAACAATCTGCCAGTTCTTGTGTTGGATCTTTCCCACGTGAATGCTTCTTATGTGGCTCTTGGTTTTGAACCATTTGATGGCGTTTTGGGCAGCGACCTCATGTTGGAATACAATGCCCTGATCGACTTTCAAGCTTCCATGCTCCATTTTAACATCGAAGAATCATGAGAATAGGAATTGTTTGCTATCCCACCTTTGGTGGAAGTGGCGTTGTAGCTACCGAATTAGGCATTGCGTTGGCTGCAAAAGGACATCAAGTGCATTTTATTTCTTATAGTCAGCCGTTTCGATTGGATACTTTTTCAGGAAACTTATTCTATCATGAAGTTCCTGTGGCGAATTATCCACTATTCGAATTCCTCCCTTATGAAATTTCTTTGACTTCTAAATTGGTGGATGTTGTGATGCACCAAGACTTAGATTTATTGCACGTGCATTATGCCATTCCGCACGCTTCGGCTGCATTTTTGGCGAGAGAAATTCTCAAATCGCGCGGCAAGAATATTCCATTTATTACCACTTTGCACGGTACAGATATCACTTTGGTTGGGCGTGATCCATCCTACAGACCAGTGATTGAATTTGCCATAAATATGAGCGACGGCGTAACTGCGGTTTCGGATAGTTTGAGAAAAGACACATTGGAGTATTTCTCGGTGAATCGCGAAATTGAAGTGATCCCGAATTTTATTGATCTCGACAATTATGGGAAAGTTTACGATCAATGCTATAAAAGTACCTATGCCCCAAACGGGGAAATGATACTCACGCACATTTCGAATTTTCGGCCCGTAAAGAGAATCGCAGATGTAGTGAAGGTTTTCGAAAAAGTACACCGTGAAATTCCATCAAAACTTCTGCTGGCTGGAGATGGTCCAGAACGCAGTAACGTGGAAAACTTGGCACGCGAACTTGGAGTGATCAATGATGTGATTTTCTTAGGAAAAACGAAAGCGATCGAGCGAATTCTGTGCATGTCGGATTTGTTCCTTTTGACTTCCGAATCGGAGAGTTTTGGCCTGTCTTCTTTGGAGGCGATGGCATCAGGAGTACCTGTGATTTCTACCAACACTGGCGGAATTCCAGAAGTGAATTTGCAGGGTTATAGTGGCTTTTTAAGTAATGTGGGCGACATTGACGATATGGCCCAGAATGCCATGAATCTATTGAAAGACCCTGCTATGCTTCAAAAATTTGGAGAGCAAGCAAAATTGAGAGCTGCTATGTTTTCCGAAAAAGCCATTTTGCCGATGTATGAACAGATGTATTCTCGATTAACCGGTTTACCACTCAACTAACCTCCTATCTTTTTTGCTTTATAGCTTTTTGATGTTAAATAGGTGATGATTTTTTCGCGGTGATCGCCTTGAACCAAAATCTCGTTGTCTTTTGCACTTCCACCCGAACCACAGAGGTTTTTGAGTGTTTTTGCAAGGGTTTCAAGGTCTTCTGATTTGCCAATAAATCCAGCAATTAGCGTAACCTGTTTGCCCGCTCTTGCTTTTTTATCCAGCATGATTTTAAGCTGCTGCTGTGCTGGTGGAAGTGTTTCAGGCTCTTCATCGGGCTCGGTTTGGTAGCTGAAATTGGGATTGGTCGAGTATACGATATTGATTCGGTCTTTCGGCTTAGCCATGATGAAGCAAATTAGCAAAGGTTCTTGATGGCAAATGTCTGAAAATACTCCGAAAATGTAGCTTTCTGCCCAAAGTTTGGATTTTTGAAAAATGCTTGGAAGTTTTCCTTCCATTACACAGCCGAAGTGCTTACTTTTGCGCCTCCAAACGAATCGACCCATGAAATTTTTTATCGACACAGCAAACCTTGATCAAATCCGTGAAGCACAAGACCTTGGCGTTCTCGACGGAGTAACTACCAACCCAAGCCTCATGGCCAAAGAAGGGATTAGCGGAAACGATAAAATTATGCAGCATTATGTTGATATCTGCAATATCGTTGAAGGTGATGTAAGTGCTGAAGTGATCTCCACAGATTTCGATGGAATGGTTCGTGAAGGAGAAAACTTGGCATCATTGCACCCACAAATTGTGGTGAAAGTTCCGATGACAAAAGACGGCATCAAGGCCATCAAGTATTTCAGTGGCAAAGGAATTCGTACCAATTGTACTTTGGTTTTTTCTGCTGGCCAGGCATTATTGGCTGCCAAAGCAGGTGCAACTTATGTTTCTCCTTTTTTGGGTCGTTTGGATGATGTGAGTTCATACGGCGTTGAACTGATCGAAAAAATCCGCAAGATTTACGACAACTATGGTTACGAAACTCAAATCTTAGCTGCATCCATTCGCCATACAATGCACATCATGGAATGCGCAGAAATTGGCGCCGATGTAGCAACTTGTCCGCTCAATGTAATTACCGATTTGTTGAAGCATCCACTTACCGATATTGGCTTGGAAAAGTTTCTCGCCGACTATAAAAAAGTGAACGGTTAATGCTCATACGCATTCATCACATCACTCCCGATTTACGTCAGTTGCAAAAAGTAATTGATGTATTGCGTGATGGAGGCGTGATCATTTATCCAACCGACGGTGTGTACTCTTTTGGATGCGACATCAACAAGTCAAAGGCTGTAGAGCGCGTTGCAAAGTTGAAAGGAATCAAGGTTGAAAAAGCCGATTTCTCTTTTGTATTCGATGATCTTTCTCGTTTAACTGATTATTCGAAGCAAGTAGACACGCACATCTTTAAGTTGATGAAAAGCTGTTTACCAGGTCCGTACACGTTCATTTTAAACG
>CANHIS010000032.1 GCA_947460255.1 Bacteroidota bacterium | reverse complement strand
TTAAAATATTTAATCTCTCTTTAGTAATTTCTGTTGCATGTGATATATGGCCTTCTTTTTTCTCATTCAATTTCTCATTCAATCCTACGCCATTGTCGGTAATTGTTACATACAGCATGTTGTTTAATTGCTTAAACTTAACAATGATTTCACCATGATAATCTACATCTCTTAAGCCATGTTCCAACGCGTTTTCAATGAACGGTTGCGTAAGCATTGGTGGGATTTGGATGGTATTATCAACCACCGATTCATCTATTTCAATTGAATAGGAGAATCGATTTTCAAAACGCAACAATTGCAGTTTTAAATAATTTTCAAGCCAATTGATTTCTTTGTTCAAAGAGATATATTCTTCTCTAGAATTATCGAGAATTGTACGAATTAGCGATGCAAATGAAGATAGGAATTTTCCAGCCTCTTTGGGTTCGCTTTTATACACAAAGGTTTGAATGGCTGTTAATGAATTGAAGATAAAATGAGGATTCATCTGCGCTCTCAAAAGGCGTTGTTCTAACATGACCATTTGGCGCTGCGTCTTGATCTTTCGCTGATTATACACTAGGAATACAATTGCCGAAATCAAAATTAATCCGCCCAACAAAACCAGCAGAACAATGTTTTTTCGCTCTAAATCAAAAGCAAGTAATTGTGACTTCTGTTTGGCATCTTGCAATTCTCGTTCTTTGATTTCGTTTTCATAATCGTTTTTTAATCGATTAATTTCTGATATCGATTCCTCGTTTAGAATTTCATCTTTTAATTTTTGGTACAAGTCGCTATAAAACATCGCTTTTTCGAACTGTTTCAGCGCCTTGTAATTGTTCATTAAAAATTGTGCAGCATCTCTTTCAAATTGTTTGATTTTAAATTCTTGGGAGAGTTTTAGAAAAGTATCTGCCGCTTCTATACTTAATTGATATTTCTCTGCATCGTAATAAATGGATGCCAAGTAGGAATATGATTCGATTCTTTTGTGCACTTGACCAATGGCATTGTAAGTCAGAATAGCTTGTTCGATCAATGATATGGCTGCATCGAATTTCTTTTTCTTTCGCAATATATCCGATTGGATTCTATAGCTATCTGCAACGCCTTCCTTGTTATTTATTTGTTCGAATTGACGTTTAGATTGCTCTATATAATAACTACAAGAGTCCAGATTGTTCGTGTCAAAATACACTGATGCAATATTAAAACTCATCAATGCCATGCCGTCTACTTCATTTAATTCCTTAAACATGGAATAGGCTTTCAGCGCAATTTCTAATGACTTCGGATAATCTTTCTGCGCAAAATAAACAGTGAAAATATTTACCAACGTAGTCGCAATACCACTCTTGTTATTTAATTCCTCGTTAATTTTCAAGCATTCGAATTGCAATTTCAAGGCATCGTCGTACTTCCCAACGTAAATTTTTAGTGTGCCTTTATTTCCTAAAGCCGCCGCTAATCCTTCCTTGTTTCCGATTTTTCTGTGTATTTCGATCGAACTATCGATATAAGAAAAAGCCTTGGAATTGTTGCCTTCATTAATTCGAACAATTGCAGCTGTATTGTATAAATTACCTAAATTCCTTTCACACTTTTTCTCTCTGGCCAATTCGATTCCCTGAAGAACGTATTCACTAGCTTTCTTAAGGCTTTCAGAGATATATAATCTGGATAATTCATTACACGCTTCCGCTTTCCTACACGGATCAACTTCTGTTTTCCAAGCGCGGGTTAAACTGTCTAAAGCGACACTGTTCTGAGCCCTCAAATGGAAGGTCAGAACAATGCCAATCAACACAACAAAAATTAACTTTTTCATTTAAACTGGAATTGCCTAATGCTGTATTACCAGTTTTTCAACGCGCTGTTGATTTACACGAACGAAATAAATACCATTCGATAAATCCTGAATCCACATTTGTTTCAAATTCGAGGTTTGAATTAACCTTCCATTCACATCGAATAATTCAATTATTTCAATGGTTTCGGATGATTTTATTTCGAACATATTCGCTGCAGGATTAGGAATTAAATTCCATGTTTCAGCACGTTGGTGTTTTACAGAAGTGATAATTAAATCAAATGGTGCAGAAACTTCCGAGGTACATCCATTCAATTCTGCCTCTACTGTAAACGAACCGCTCGATTCAGGAATTAGCACAGAAGTATTTTGTCCAGCCAATGGCCCACCATTTAAATACCAATTGTATGTTGCGCCAACAATAGGTTCTGTTTCCAAAGCCCCAGCATTTTCAACAATTTGAGGTGTAGGAATATTCAAAACATTTATGGTTATTCCTTGTGATGTTGCTGCACCAATACATGCCGATGATCCACTCACAAATAAGGTTACCACATCGCCATCATTCAACGTTGTGGTTGCAAATGTTTCCGCGTTTCCATTCGTATTTCCGCCATTAATCAACCAAGCATAATTCGGATTGCTTCCGCCAGAGCTCACGTTTGATGTAAATACTATTTCATCACCCGCACAAATACTTGTATTTGCTGTTGAAATGCTCACTATTGGATCACCCGTTTGATTCACAGTTAAAGTAACTGCATTGCTTGTAGCTGACGAACTGCTTGCACAAGCTGCATTACTGCTCATTGTGCACGTAACCACATCTCCATTCGCCCAAGAGCTACCTGTGTAAGTGGCCGAATTGGTTCCCACATTGCTTCCGTTTTTCTTCCATTGGTAACCTGGGAAAGTTCCACCATTTGAAGGTGTTGCCGTAAAGGTCACCAACTGTCCAACACAAATATCTGTATTGTTTGTGCTGATCGAAATTGCGGGTGTTACCGATGGTGAAACATCCATCGTGATATTGTTCGAATTCGCTGTCGTGGTTGTAACACAAGGCGCATTGCTCACCATGGTGCAACTCACAACATCATTATCCACCAAGGCGCTTGTTACAAAAGGAGAAGGTCCCGTGAAGATAGTGTTGCCGTTCACTTTCCAATTCAAAACCGGATTGCTTCCTCCGTTGCTCGTATTGGCTGTGAAACTCACCGATTGACCGCTGCACACACTGGTTGTTGCAGTGCTAATTGAAATCGATGGACTGGCTGTTGTAGATACGCTCATCGTGATGCCATTGCTGGTAAGTGGCGTATTTCCACAAGGTAAACTTCCCGTTAGCACACAGGTAATGATGTCGCCGTTGGAAAGTGCAGTTGTACTGTAAGTTGATGCATTACTGCCCACATTGCTTCCATTGCGTTTCCATTGATAGCTTGGTGTGGTGCCGCCATTGGTGGTTGCTGCAGTGAAGGTAACTGATTGGCCGCTGCAAATATTCGTGTTAGAAGCTGTGATTGAAATCGTTGGCGTCACCGAAGGATTTACAGTCATGGTGATGCTGTTCGAAGTTACTGTGCTCGGACTCACACAGGCCAACGAACTGGTGATGGTTACGTTCACTACATCTCCATTTTGTAAGGTGCTTGTTGAGTAAGTTCCTCCGCTGGTTGCCACTGTATTACCGTTGATTTTCCAAACAATTCCAGGCGCTGGACCTTGATTGCTTCCAAATGCACTGAAGAGTACAGAGGTGCCACTGCAAATGTTGGTGTTTGAAGCAGTAATTGATGAAGTTGGTGTAACTGGATTTGTTATCGTTAATGTAATTGTATTGCTCGTTACAGTTCCGCTTGCGCAACTTGCATTACTTGTTAAAGTACATGTAATCTGATCGCCTGTTGACCATCCGCTTGCGGTATAAGTAGAAGCGTTGGTGCCTACGTTTGATCCATTTTTCTTCCACTGATACACTGGCGATATACCGCCATTGGTGATGTTCGCTGTAAATGTTGCAGATGCCGATCCGCAAACAGTTGTGCTAGGTGTTGAAATGGAAATGGTTGGCGTAACTGCGCTGCTAACAGTTATTGTAATTGCATTGCTGGTTGCTGTTGTGGTCGATAAACAACTTGCATTGCTCGTCAATACACAGGTTACAATGTTTCCGTTGGCTAAGGTTGTGGTTGTGTAGGTCGCCGAATTTGTACCTACATTGTTTCCGTTCACTTTCCATTGGTAGCTTGGCGATGCGCCGCCATTGGTAGGAGTTGCGGTGAATGTAACTGAAGTACCAGCGCAGATCGTTGTACTTGAAGCCGCAATTGAAACAGATGGATTTAAGCTGCTCACAACACTCATCGTGAGACTGTTAGATGTAGCTGTTGAGTTGCTTACGCAGTTTGCATTCGAAGTGAGCACACAGGTAATCACATCGCCCGATACCAAGCCTGTAGCGATGTATGTTGACAAACTCAAGCCTACGTTGGTGCCATTTTTCTTCCACTGATAAAGTGGAGATGATCCACCATTTGTAATCGTGGCGGTGAATGTGGCATTGCTTCCGGTGCAAATTGTAGTGCTTGGTGTTGAAATGCTGATGGTTGGCGTAACCGCCGATGATACATTCATCACCAATTGATTCGAAGTGAATATTCCGGGGATGGCACAAGTGGCATTGCTTACCAAGGTGCAGGTAATCACATCGTTATCCACCAAATTGGAAGCGGTGAAGGATGCACTGTTGGTGCCGACATTGTTACCGTTTTTCTTCCATTGGTACACCGGAGTGTCGCCACCGTTGGTGATTGTCGCGGTAAATGTCACACTTGCGCCTGCACAGATATTGAGGTTGGTCGTACTTATCGCAACCGTCGGAACGCAAGCTGTAGCGCAGATTCCCGTATGATTTCCAAAATATTGGTAGGCATCAATTGGATACACTTCCCACTCTGTGGAAGCATCGAATGTTGGTCCGTTGATGTTGTTCCCTTTGGTGATGGATGCCTTTCGAACGATTGTTCTATCTGTTGTTTGTGCACCATTGGTTCCCAGCCATCCGTTGACTCCGGGATCTTGTCCAATCACCCCGAAAATATCAATGATATCGCCGTTTTTCGTGAGCGTGATGGCATCATTGCCATTAAAATTGTATTGCCCATCGAGATCACCTTCGAACCAGAAATCTAGATCGGCTAAAATGTGCACAAAGGCATACACATCGCCTGCAACAACGGTTCCGTTAGGTGCTAAAGTTTGGGTTGGCTGGGTTGATCCATTCGCATAAATCTGGATGCGATACTGCGAAAGTTCTATGTCGTTTTGGGTTGGATTGTAGATTTCGATGCCCTTGTTCCAAGAACTTCCTTCTACCACTTCCGAGATGAACAAATCTGCACATGGTTGCAAAGTAACCGGCGGTGGAGGAGTATAAGGTGTGTTTTTGAAAACCTGCACAATGCCATGTGTAGATCCAGTGGCATAAATTTCCTCTAATCCATCTCCATCCAAGTCGCCCGATTCTACGAAGTCGGCGCCGTCGATATCTTCAGCTAAAATGATTCTTGTAAAGGACTGACTTCCATCGTTTTTAAATAAGCTGATGGTTTTATCGGTTTGAGATGCCGACACGACATCCATATCGCCGTCTCCATCGTAATCGCCACCAAACACGTAAGTTGCGCCATCCACGCCAGTGCTCACGGTAAATTCTGTAAAAGTGGGAAATGACCCACCCGAATTTCGGTACCAGCTGATGCGGTCTTCGTTTCCGCCCGTGGCGCTAAGTAAATCAAGGTCTCCATCTCCATCCACATCTTTCAAGTCGATGGAGGAAATATTTGGTGCGCTCGCATCAATTTGACTTGCCGTGAAGGTGGAATTGTTTCCTGAGTTTCTGTGTAAAATCAGTTTGTTGGTAGGATTTCCTTGTGCTGTAAAGATGTCCATATCGCCATCATTGTCGATGTCTTCCGCCAAGATGGAAAACGGATCGAAGTATTCGCCATTCACGAAGCGCTGAGTGAAAGTCTGACTTCCGTTATTTTCGAACCAATACACCGCATCGTTGGCAGTGCTTCCGCACACAACATCTATATCTCCATCATTATCAAAGTCAACAGGATCAATGCAATAAGGCCCTTCAATGCTAAATGCAAAACGGTAGGAAAACAATCCGTTCCCGCGATTTTCAATCCAACTCACTTTGTTATTGTCGTTCTCGTTGTACACCGCATCATCGTCGCCATCTCCATCCATATCAACGGTTTCGATGTTGATTCCATAATTGTTGTTGATGAACTGAAATCCGTTGTCGGTAAGTCGGATAGGAGTGAAGTCGCCATTTCCTTCATTTCGGTACCAGTACATAAATGTGAAGGCCGTTTCCATCAAATCGATGTCGCCATCGTTGTCGAAATCTCCGTGACAAGCACCGTGGTTGTTGGTGGCGTAGCGGTTTAACACGACACTTGAAAACACTTGTCCTGTTGCGTTGATGGCCAAGCGCACGTCGAAATCGCTTCCACACATCACATCCACTTTTCCGTCGGCATTAAAGTCGCCGGGTACGACCAGCGAAGGGCTCGTCAGTCCATTGTCGATGGTTCCGCCGCCTGATAACACTTGGTTTCCTGTATTTCTCGACCATGAAATACTTGGAGTTTGTGGGAAAGCACGAATAAAATCGAGCAATCCATCGCCATCTATATCTGCAACATCCACCGAGAATGCATTCGAACTGGTCGTATAGGCATTGATGGTAAAATTGCCGTTTGTATTGCTAAACCAGCCGCTTCCAGCCTCAGCAACATAGATCACATCGAGGTCGCCATCTTGGTCGTAGTCGCGAAGTTTTACTTCACGCGGGTTGGCGAAGTTGTTTATGATGGTATTGCTCGTAAAGGAACCTCCGCCGTTATTGCGGAACCAGTTGATTCTTCCACCTTCACGCGCAGCGGCCATAATATCGGCGTCACCATCATCGTCAAGGTCGCCTGTTTCGATGTTCAATGCTCCGTCGAAAGCGGCAAGCAATTCAATTTGGGTGAACACTTCGGCTCCATTGTTCCGCAGCCAGAAAACGCGGTCGCCATTGAATCCTGTGCCAGCCACGTCCATGTCGCCATCATTGTCGAGATCGGCTACTGCAACCGATGAAGTTCCGCCTGTAGCAGTGGCTAAAGTGGTTTGTGCGAAAGTCTGATTTCCCAAGTTTCTCAACCAATACACCGCATTGTTGCTCAGAGAAGCGGTCACAATATCTTGATATCCATCGCCATCGAGATCGGCACCTACCACCCATTGCACTTCGGGCTGACTTTGAGAAATCACATGGTTCACGAAAACATTGTTCCCTTTATTTTCTTCCCACGACACGCAATTGAGTCCGCCAGTGATGATGTCAAGATCGCCATCTTGGTCGAGGTCGGTCTTGTTCATGTACAAGTTGTTGTAGGCGAGAAAAGTGCTGGTAAAGTTTTGCGCTTCCGCGGAAATGAAGCTGAGAAGGAGCACTGTAAGTGCAAAGTAACGGTTGGTCATGGTTGTATATGATCCATCAAATATCATCAACATCCAAAGGAAGGGTGTTGTAAATGGATATTCGTTGGCATTGGATGAACAAGTGTGAATTATGACCAACGAAGATAATTAATCCTATTATTTTGAATGCTTAATTTTATAGTGATGCATAATGATTTAGTCCTTTTACTGGCGTTTTGTTTTTATTCAGCACCAAATACAATGAACGATTAGGGATTTTTAGATAAGTATTTGGTTGTGTATTGGTAATTTAATATTGGAAATTGAATTTTAAATTATTCAATTTTGATGAACGAAAAGACTTGTTTTTATTGGTCTATAGTTGATTTTTATGGAGTTGAAGGAAATTAAATTGCCCAAAAAAAAGCAAAAAAAAAGGCAGACTCGAGAGAGCCTGCCTTTTTTCATTTATTCAGTAATTATCTGATAACAGATACGTTTACTGCGTTCAAACCTTTTCTACCGCTTTCGGTATCGTAAGTTACTTGATCGTTCTCGCGGATGTCTTGCTTAAGACCTGTAACGTGTACGAAAATTTCTTGACCATCTTCACCTGTGATAAAACCGAAGCCTTTAGCATCGTTGAAGAATTTTACTGTTCCTTTATTCATTTTGTGTTTTTTTTTGTTCCATCTCTGGAACCTCATTAATTATTATTTTTCTAACACACTGTGTGTTAAAAATCAAAAACGAAATTTTAATAGTAGATTGAAGAATTACCTACAACCCTTAAAAATCAAAGTTTCTATTTTCGACGCACAAATGTACCTTAATTATTTGAAGTACAGTCACAATAGTTGAGAGGAGTGCTTAAGTTTAACATAATCAACAGATTAAACTGAAATTACTGCGTTGAATCGCGTGTTTTTCACGTTAAGAATTGCAGTAAATTCTAAGATTTTGCCTACAGTTCGTCAGGTTTTGTGATTATAAGAGCTTCATTTCAAGGGGGAAGCAAGAACATAGTTAATCATATTCGTTTAAATAAAGCCAAGGATTACTCAGCAATTTTGAATGATAAATTAAAACATCTCGAAGAACAAGTGCCTGAAATGTAGAAGTTTCGAAACGAGCATTTTGGAATTGAATCGCATGGATTCTTTAATTTTCCAAAATTGCATTGAGTTCTACCAAGATTTCCTCCCGTTCTGGTAGGTCTTTTTCGAAGGTATTCAATAATTCGATGGCTTTTTGGATGAATAATTTAGCGCTATCAGGCTTTTGGCTCTTGCTCAATTCTGCTGCATAGGCAGGGAATTCGTAATAGTTCGGGTAGTCTTGCATGGCTTGTAGATAAACAGCTAAGGCATGTTCGTAGTATTCAGAATTCAAGTAACGAGAGGCAATGCCATTGTAATCGGATATTTCGGGTGGGTAATTCATGTTTCCCAATTTGGCTAAGCTGATCAATTTCTTGATATCATCTTCTGGTTTCATGGGCTTGTCGACCATTTTGTAATTCATGTCGACTGCGGCAACATCCTTAAATCTATTGTGAAAGGGAGTAAAGCATTCACTTAAAAAGCTCGGCATTGCCACAATTGGAACTGCATTATGTGCTGAGAAATTCGCTACATATACATGCACATTTTCGAAGAAAGTTGGGTTTGTTGCAAGAGCTTTTTGATACGCAGCATAATGGTATGCGTCTTTCGATTGATCTGGACTTCCAACTGAATAGTAGATTTTACTTAAGTTGCTTTTGGCTTGATTCGATAATTCGTTCACAAGTATTTGGAGAGCATCCATTGGAGAATGGGCAAAAACAGCATCATAGAATTCGGGTGTTTTAATGGCTGAGTATAGCGCAAATGAGGCGCTAAATGAATGGCCCACTACTGCGTGATACTTTCCGGCACGATACGCTTGTAAGATGTTTGGGATTTCCTTGGTGATCAATGTATGTAAAGGTGCTTCTGGCATGTTTAGAGAATCTACATTGCATTCATTGATGCGGTCTTCCAAGGGGATGATTACAATCAGCATTTGAGGAACTTCCTTGGTTTGTTGGAGGCTTTCTATGAGTTGCAACATAGGTTTTACGAACCAATCATGTTGCCCGTCGAGGATGTACATCACCGGAAATCTCACATCCGCGCCAGCGTATTTGTAATCGGCAGGCTTGCGAACATAAACAGTTCGTTCTGATTTAAATGCAGCGGATTGTATGCGCAAAGTATCGGTGTTTTGCGCATGCAGCAGATGTGTTAAAAAAGTTATTGTTATAGCTATAAAAATATTCTTCATAATAATTCGTTTGATGGGCAAATTTAATATTCTAAAAATATTGAACATTTTTTAATTCAATGTTTTGTATACATTTATGTTACTATGGAATTTTGGAGGAATTTTCATTTTGTTCGCTTTTGGACGATATTACTGTCCATCAATATTTTAAACTGTAGTATTGATAGCCCCGATCATTTGCCGTTAAATATTTCTGAAGATTTAACTTACAACGATATGGAAAGTATTTTGGAAATAGTGATGGAAAAAGTACTTGATTGCGATAATTTCTTTGTTGAATACGACGAAAATGACGAAAGCGAATCTGAACAATTTCCGTTTTTAGAGGATATCGATTTTTACACACCGTTTGATTTGTATCCCTTTCAGTTTGCAGACGTTAATACATCACCAATCAAACATGCAGGATATAAAGAAACTTATTCAAGCCAGTTTCATCCTGAATTAGTGCCTCCGCCTCCAAAAGGATAATTTCTTTTTCTATAAATGGCGTTCAAATATGCTCGTCACCTGCATTTTTATGCAATCAAAAGAAATTGAAAAAAAGACATTTTAAATAAAATTATTTATTTAACCGGCACAGTAACATGTATTGAATATGTTGCAGAATTTAAGGCATTTAATGCACTGGAAATTCGAAATTGTGTAAATGTTTTTTTGAGTGAAATCTTTTGAAGAGGGCTTTGCTTTTTCTTCTGGCTTTAAAGTATCAATTTAAGATATGTATGAAATGAAGGCACATGTTACCAAGGATTCATCATAATTGCACGTCGATAAAGGAGTGTTTATAAAGCGTAATTTTTTCTATAGAAAAGGAAAAAGCCAAGCTCGACTTAATTTTCAAGGCGTGAAAAAAAAACTCATTTTTTTAATGAATAAAAATATTTTTTAATGAATTCAAAAATCAATTTATCTGCAGTTTTAATTGTTTCATCAATTTGCATGAGTACTTTAAATGCGCAATCCGAACAAGAGCCTCAGACTTTGTTTCGAAACAATCAAAAGATTGACGTGAAAAGTATTGGCTTTTTCGTTGAACCTTCATTTGGGATAACCTCATTTGATCAAAGTACCACAGCGCTGTTTCATGCACGAGGAGGCATTAGTTATAAAAGTCGTTTTGCCTTTGGTGGCTACTATGCTTTTTCGATGAATGAAATATATCCACAGAGCGAAACAATTCCATTTATTTACATGGATTATTGGTCTGCTGGCGGTTTTGTTGAATACACTGTATGGTCTAAGAAATTGGTGCATTTAACATTGCCAGTTAGCTTAGGTGTTAGCGAAGTTCAAATGGACAATTCATTTGGCGATGCTGGTTTAGGTGAAGCCAAGTTTTTTCAAGTAGAACCAAGTGCTATGCTTGAATTGAATTTACATAAGTATATTCGACTCAATGCTGGTGCTGGTTATCGTTTTGTGTCAAATATGAAATACAGAAATTTTAATCAAAACGATATTTCTGGTTTAACAGGCTATTTAGGATTGAAAATCGGGTTGTTCAGGTAAATTTAATAAGAGATAATTCAGTTAGAAATTCTGATTATCATCATGGTCTAATTTCGAAATTGTGTTTGATTCGTTCAAAGAACAATTCCATCGCACAGTTCACTAAGGTTCAATAATTTGTTTTCACCTTAGTGAACTGTGCGATTTTTAACTTTAAGAAAAGAAACATCTGATTAAGAGTTAACTGCTTTTAATGAATGCGCTTAACACTGTTATCATTCTATTGTCTTTGTCTTTAACATCTGATCATTTAGCAAAATCTACTTTGATAAATTACATTTTACTTTATCACATTTATTCTCATTCTTTTTTATTTTCGCTTTCATGGATGCACTCTTCAAAAAATTAAATTTTAAAGATCAACCGGAGCTGTTTGTGTTGAATATTCCTGAAAATCTTCTGCATCATTTAGATGCTATGAGCCAATTTACAAACGTTCAGCAGCAAGTTTCGGAAAAAGACGTGATTCACTTTGCACTAGCATTTACCATTACCCAAAAACAACTCGATGAAGCAATACATGCCATTGCTCCAAAATTAAAAGGTGATGCCATATTTTGGGTGGCCTACCCCAAAGGAAGTTCCAAGAAATACAAATGCGAATTTAATCGAGATACAGGATGGCAAACCATGGGAAGCTTTGGAATGGAAGGCGTGCGACAAGTTGCTATCGATGAAGATTGGAGTGCACTCAGATTTCGAAAAGTGGATTTCATCAAGAATTTCACCCGCAACGAAAAAATGATTCTTTCCAAAGAAGGAAAAGCGCGCAAATAATTTTCTGAAAAACATTTACTTTATTGGAATTATCCCTAAAATTTATTGCGTCAGGATTCTTCAGCTAGTTAACTTTCACCGATAAATATCAGTAAACCATCTTGTGAATTATTCTAAAAAAGAACTAAAGAGTTTCTTGCAATGGGATGTAAACTCATGGGCAAAAGCACTTGAATTTTGGGAGAAACAAACGAACTTTAGTGAAGTTTCTACTTCACTGGAATTGGGCGGAAGAGAAGGTGGCTTGTCGCTGTGGATAGCATTACATGGGAAGTCCGTAGTTTGTTCCGACCTGTCCAACACGAAGAAAACAGCAAGTGCACTTCATCAAAATTTCAATGTAGCGCATTTGATAGATTACCAAGATATCGATGCATCAATTATTCCTTATGAAAATTATTTCGATCTAATTGTGTTTAAATCCATCATCGGTGGAATAGGTCGAAACAACAACATCGAATTGCAACAGCAAGTATTCAAGCAGATTCACAAGGCCTTAAAACCAGGAGGGAAACTGTTATTTGCTGAAAATCTTATTGCGTCTCCTTTGCACCAAACATTCAGAAAAAGATTTGTAAAATGGGGCGACTCTTGGCGTTATGTCTCAATTATAGAGCTTAAGTCGTTTTTGAAGGATTTCTCCTCCTATCAAATTAATGCCAATGGAGTAGTCGCTACTTTCGGCAGATCCGAACTTCAACGTAAAGTACTTTCTTTTCTTGATAATTTAATCTTCAATCGCCTCTTTCCAAATCAATGGAAATACATTGGCTATGGTGTTGCAATAAAATAGCTTTCCACAATTGTTTGTTACACTAAGCTGTTTTATTTCAATTTAGATTTATCGCATCCTGAACGATTTTCCAAATTGAGCAGCCGAGACATTGTAACCAATAGAAATCTCAAATCCACCTCTACCGTTACTTGCCTGTCTTAATGTCGACAAATTAGCATCGTAACTCAATCCGAAATTCCAACTTCCTAATTCAATCAACGAACTTATTATCATAGCATCACCCATTCTATAATATGCCCCAATTGATGCCCCAACGTTTTCATATTTATTTGAATATTTCGATTCTGCTAACAGATCGTATCTAACCAAACTGCCCATCAAAATTTCCCTGTTTGGTCCTTGCAAGTATGCAAAGAAACCTGGATTTATAGCCACTTTAGAAGCGCCAAAGCTTTGCAAAAAGTTTCCGTGCACCACGTATTTCATGAGCAACTTTTCGCCCGTTGCATTGAACGAATAATTCGGACGATTAAAGTGAAACAAAGAAATTCCAGCACTTCCTTTCGAATAGTTATTGCCTTGTACTTTCATTTTTCCTGCGTTGTTGTCGTATGTCCAAACCAACCCGCCCGAAATATCTAAATAGGAAAATGCCTCGCTGCCATAATTCTCGCCTGATGCAATACTTGAGTTAAATCCTAAAGCTTCATATTGACTGCCCCATTGAAAGCCTTGCGTATCAATTCTTCTTTGTCCATAGCCAGCCTGCAATCCTAACCCTAAATGATGATTCCGATTTAATTTCACATGAAAAGCAAGTGAGTAATTCACTATCGTTGTTAGCAATTGACCGTCGCCGCTCTGGTCGTAAATAAAATTCAAGCCCATCCCAAAGTAATTCTTCTGGTTTCGATTCCTTATTACACGCATATGAAATGAGGCCATTGAAGTTTTAAATGGAACGGTAATACTTTTCCACTGACTTCTATAATTAATCGTTGCCTGAAGTGGCGATGTTGCTCCTGCCATTGCTGGATTTTGAAGCAATGGTGCTTGGTTGAACTGCGAAAAATGCACATCCTGCGCTTTTATTCCAAAGCCCAAGATCATCCAAATTGAAAGCGTAATTATTCTCTTCATAACTAACGCATTAAGGTTAAGTTGCCCTGTTTGCTGAGCGATTCTCCAGTAATCAATTCAGCTTCTAGGTAATACACATAAACACCGGTGTTGAGCGGCTGCCCCCTGAAATTCCCGTCCCAACAATCGTCTGGATTTGAAGACACAAATACTTTTTCACCCCAACGATTGTAAACCGTTAAGGTCATCGTTCCAATGCAATCTGAACCGTAAAGTTTGAAACAGTTGTTCTCTGTATGTCCAGCATCATCAGGTGCAAAAACGTTTGGTATAAACAAGTCGGCACACAAAGTATCCACGGTAATATCGATGCAATCTGTTGCTGCACAGCCATAAATATTCATTACTGTTAAGCAATAGGTTGTTGTGGATGGAGGATTGGCTGTCGGTTCAAAACAATCCGAACAACTTAAATTGGTACTAGGAAACCAAGTTCCGTCTGAACTGCTGCTGCTGGCCAATATCTGTGCAGATGTTCCGAAATAAATTAAGGTATCAACGCCTGCATTTACCAATGGAGTAGGATATACTAGCAATGCCGTGGTTATAGAATCGCGACAAACACCATTACTCACTTCCACAGTAATAAAGGTGCTATTCTGTGCGAAAACATCAATCACTGCTGTCGAATCTCCTGTGCTCCAGGTATATATCGATCCGCCTGATGCGGTAAGTTGCACGCTTTCTCCCAAACAGAGTGTCGTATCGCCCGAAATGGTTGCCACAACATTTGGTAAAACATCCACTATAACGCTAGCTGTTGCTGAACACTGCCCCTCGATTCCCGTAAGGCTAAAGGTTATGCTTTCCTGCGGATAGGCGAGCGCTGCAGCACAGGTGTCGCAACTCAAACTCACTCCACTTGTATCGTTCCAAATCAACACATCAGCGCCCGACGCCATAAGTGTAAGTGTATCGCCCACACAAATTGCCGCTGCCGAAGGATCGATTTGCAGTTGTGGCACCGGAAGAACTGTAACTGTTACTGTGTCGATGTCGCTGCACAAACCGCTGTTGCCATAAACGAGGTAGGTCGTTGTTATCGTAGGATTTGCCGTAACTGTTGATCCAGTGCTGTCGGATAACCCTATGCCCGGAATCCACAAATAGGTTTCTGCGCCCGATGCCGTAAGATTGGCGCTCGTTCCCTGACAAATTTCTACATCTTCACTCAAGGTGATGTTGATGGCTGGATCAACAATTAAGTTCACTGTCACAATCGAATCACAGCCGGTTGAACTGCTCAAGATTACTGGATAGCTTCCTGTTGCACTTACCAAACTGCCATCAGGTAAGGTATAGATGCTGCCTTCGCAAATGCTTGAATTTATGGTCGTTGCAATTAAATTGAACACGGTTAAATTGGTCGTAATCACCGAGTCGCAGCCCGTTATCGAGCTCAAGGTCACCGAATAGCTTCCAGTGGCATTTACCGAACTTCCATCAGGTAGCACGTAATTACTTCCTCCACAAATACTTGCAGTTATTGTATTGTTGTAATTCGCGTTCACATCCACCGAAACAGTCGCGCTGGCCGAACATCCGTTTGCATCCGTGCCAATCACGGTGTAGGTGGTGCTTGTAGTTGGGTTCGCGTTTACATCATTGCCGCTCACCGCGGAAAGCCCTTCGGGCGGACTCCAATCGTATGTTTCTGCGCCATTGGCAGTGAGCAAAATCGATTCACCTAAACAAATTGCATTGCCCGGGGAAGCAATTACGGTTGGAAGCGCATGCTCAATCACACTTACTTCCGTCCGTTGGCTACTCACGCATCCAGTGGAAGGTTCTCGCGATTCGATCCACCAAGTACCTGAGGTTCCTGGTGAGTAGCTGTTCGATCCACTCAACAGCGGAATTCCTCCAGTGGGTACTGTAAACCAATCCACTTCAAATCCCGTTGGTGGTGTGGCAGTTAAGCTCGGAACCAATTCGCCTGCACAATACGAAACGCTTGCGGCAGTTGGCGGTGAAATCGGCAAACAGTTACAATCCGGGGCGTTTACCGTGAGGTTAACTGAGCAACTTCCTGTCGAAACTGTAAGTTCAACATCAGTTCCCGAAGGCACGCCATCAATCAACCAAATATTTCCACCAGTGTTGCTTGCGGTTCCTGCAGATGTTTCAAGTGAAACGGCATTTAACGTCACGCTAAAACTATAGGTCGATAAATCCGCGGAGCACACCGGCGGCCCATTTAACGAAACAGAAGGATCTAAAATCACAATATTCAACACCATTGGCAAACCTGCGCAACCGAAGCTGCTCGTTTCCAACACCGTAAGTTGGTAGTTGCCCGGCCCGTTCGCCCAACTAATCTGCACCGAATCATTTCCTTGACCATTGAGGATCGTTCCATCACCTTGCGTATCCCAGAAATAGGTACTGTTTGTCAACCCGACCACGTGGTAATTCCCCACTGGATCGGCCTGACAGAGCGTATCGGTTTGCGCTACCAATGGCAGCACAGCCCCGATGAGGCTCATCAACAGTAAATATTTCTTGAGATGCAAGAGCATGGTGCGTTCGTTCGCTTAGTCGTGGAAAATTGCAGAAGTGTTTGGCCTTGGATTCACTGTAACAGTAACCGTTGCAGTGTTCTGGCAACCAATGGAATCTGTTCCGGTAACGGTGTAAGTAGTTGTAGTTGTTGGTGTTGCCGTAACCGGAGAGCCTGAACCTGAAGAAAGACTTCCAGTATTGTCCCAAGTTAATGTTGTAGCTCCACCAGCGGTTAACTCTGTGTTTTCGCCTTCACAAATCGAGATATTCGCACTAGCCGTAACATTTGGAAGTGCGTTTTCGGTCAAGGTAACTGCATCACGCGATAAGCTCACACAACCAGTAAGGTTGTCGAATGCTTCGGCATAGTAGGTGCCCGGACCTACTGGTACGAATGGAGATCCTGTGCCAATTGGTAAGCCACCAATGGAAGCGTTATACCAATTTAAAGTTTGGCCAGCCTCAACCGTTGCCGTTAATGCTGGAACAGGCGTAAATCCTGCGCAATATGCTGCATCGGTTCCTACAGGTACATTCACAGTTGGGCAATTACAAACTGGTGCAGTAACATCAGATGTGATAGGGCATCCTGCTACCGTAAGCGAGATCGTAATATCGGTGCTTGCTGGAACTCCAACAATTGTGTAGTTGTTTCCGCCTGCATTTGCAACTGTTCCAGCTGAGCTTGTTGGAATTCCTGCCGAAACCGAAATTTCCATGCTCCAAGTTGCTAGATCAGCCGAACAAACTTGAGCACTCACAACCGTGATTGTTGGAACAGGATTAACAGTTACCTGAACATCTTCTGTATCAGTACATCCATTTCCATCAGTTCCAGTAACGGTGAATGTAAATACTCCATCACCTAAGTTGGCAGTTACATTAGAGCCAGTATTCGAAACCAATCCAGTTCCAACCCAAGCATAACTTACTGCACCTGAAGCAGAAAGTGAAGCTGTAGCGCCTTCACAAATCGCAAAGTCGAGTGTTGCATCAACAGTTGGAAGTCCATTTTCAATCAAGGTGATTTGTGTTCTCGTTGAACTTAAACAGCCCGTAGCGATATCACGTGCCTGAACGTAATAATCTCCAGCTGCAGCTGGTGTGTAAGTGTTTACGCCGGTTGCCAAAGCGATTCCTCCTGAAGCAACACTATACCAATCGAATGCAATTCCCGAAACAGCTTGCACGCCCAAAGTTGGGATGGTGCTGCCAGTACAGAAATCATCATCACCTAAACTGATAGCATTTGCTATTGGAGGACAGGTACAAACAGGAGCGATGATCGACGATGTTTCGTCGCAAGTGCCTGAAGTAACAGTTAAGGTAATATCGGTTCCTGCTGGAACCAATGAAATCGACCAGTTATTTCCACTTGTGTTTGCAACCGTTCCTTCAGTACTGGTTACCGTTCCAGCTGATACACTCACAGTTAAACTATAAGTTGACAAATCGGCCGAGCAAGTTGCAGAACCTAGAGTAGTAAAGGTTGGCGTTGGATTTACTGTAACTTCAAGATTTGCTGTGTTTTGGCAACCATTGTTGTCGGTTCCAGTAACAGTGTAGGTGATCGTGCTGTTTGGATCTGCAATTACACTTTGTCCAGAAGTGGCCGTTAGATTTGTTGCTGGGCTCCAAATATAACTGTCTGCACCAAATGCTTGCAACGTGGTAGATCCATCATCGCAAATCGCCACATCTCCGCTCGTGCTGATTGTTGGCAACGGATTCACAGTGATTGTGATATCATCGGATGCTGTACATCCGTCTCCATCGGTTCCTGTAACGGTATAAGTGGTGGTTGATGCTGGTGTTGCATCAACAATGCTAATGTCCGTCGCCGACAATCCTGAACTTGGACTCCAATCGTAAGTAGTTGCTCCACTTGCCGTAAGCGTTGTGCTTCCACCTGGACAAACCTCGTTGGTGCCCGAAATGAGCACAACCGGCAAAGGTGTTACGATTACATCCATGGTGTAGACTTTCGCACATTCATCCGCCGCTGGCGTGAAGGTGTAAGTGGTTGTTCCAGGTGCGCTGGTGTTAATTGATGAAGGTGTCCAAGTTCCGTCGATAAGGTTGTTCGAAATCAATGGAAGCGCTGGAGGAACTGCATTCAAGCAATAAGGCCCAAATGTACCGAAGGTAGGATCGACTTTTGGCGTGAGCTGAATGTCAAGGTCGATCGGATCGCCATCACAACCATTTAAGGTCTCAATTACTGTGAGAACATAGTTTCCAGGTGCGGAAGTGCCCCAGTCGATGATGATTCTGTTGGTGCTTCCCGTGGGCGACCATGCCACAACTGGTCCTTGGTTTGTGGTGATCGTTCCAAGGAAAGTCCCAGAAGTTATCGACCAACTGTACTGCGCATTTGTTGTTCCAGCGCCGCCATTTTCATCCTTATCAACCCGATACGGACGAATAGTGCCTTCACAAATTACCTGCGTGGGCGACGAATTGTCCTGCGCAATTGTATCCTGGCTCCAGACAAAGCCCAAGATTAAGATGAGTAAAAGTTTTAAGTGTCTCATAAGCGGGTTGTTTAATCGTGGTAAATGGGTGTTGTTGATATGACGTTTCCTACCGTAACTGTTGATGAAGCGCAGATTTCGGTGAATTTGATGTAGTTCACAGTGTAGTTTCCTGGAGTGGAGGTTGAAGGATTGATGTTTCCACTCGATACATTCAGAGATAAGCCGAGCGGGGAAGCTGAAAATGTTCCTCCACTCACCAAATTGATATCGATGGCTGGAGCTACAAGCAGTTCGGCGGAGCAAGCAATTGGCGGATAATTGAAATCACCACTGAAGCTTCCAGTGATTTTAACGTCGTCGATGTAAAGCACTTCATCGGATCGATTTACATTGATTCTAATCCTAAAGGCCAAAGTATTTCGCCCTGGAGGAACATTGTAAACAAATGGATTTTGAATGGCCGGGCCAGTACAGTTAACATTGGTTGTTGCGTAATTCCAGATGCAATCGTCAAAGCCATTAATCGTTGCTGCTGTAGAAAACGGACCACCATTCTCACTCACCTCGAAAAATATTTGATCACCACTGTCAAAACCAGGTCCTCCGCTGCAAAATGTATTTGTTCTGTAGGCAACCGAAACGCGAACGTTGTTGTAACAGGAAATCTCTACAGGTTGAAATTGAAGTATTCTCCCATTTGGGTTGTCGTTACAGTTTCCGCCAGAAGTTTGTCCATTTATACAATTGGGGCTTGTTAAATTTCCACAATTGGTTGAGCCGCCTCCAATGCGCATGCTTCGGCTTCCAGAAGATGAATAGCCTGCACCATAATTTGCTGCACCTACTAAAACTTGAGGAGTAGTGGCATTTTGTGTTGGGGGAATATAGCCCCAATTGTCGGTTGGAAGTCCTTCAAAACCTTGGTTGGCGATCACCGTTTGACTCCGACCCAAATAATATGACGTAAGCAAAATCATAAGCAACAACAGTTTAAGGTTGAACTGTTTCTTACTTTCCGATTTCCACTTAAGATCCATTGCGCTGGCCAACATTTCCAAACCGCAAAAATCTTGTTCTCAAATGAATCTAAAGTATTGTTAACTTGATGCATTAGAGAATTCAAAGCAGCTGAATCATGTTCAAATCCATGATGAGGTAATTTGTATGTGAAGTATTTGTTAATCATGATAAATCAATGTTGTGGAAGGTTTAGGCAAAACTGTTGTGGTTGTTGAAGTCGGATCAGCACATTGTCCAGCATTTGGAGTGAAATTGTAGGTGTTCCCTGCAGTATTGCTGATTACGGATGGGTTCCAAGTTCCCGAAATTAGATTTATAGAAGTAGCAGGCAAACTTGGCGCTATTGAACCCTCACAAAATGGAGGTATTACACTGAACGTCGGCGTAACAGGTGTTGTAACTGTAACGCAGGTTTCGCTGCTGCAGTCGGCACTCAATGCGTATGAAACCGGGTTGGGCGTTGCGCTGCCAAACGAAATAGCAGCATTTCCATAGCTATTCTCAAATGGGCCTGCAGGTGTGAGAAATTGGTTACTCACAAAGGTTGGAATGAACTCTCCCGGATCATTTACCATCATTGCAAATACCTGAATCGAACCAGTTGGATTGCCTAAAATGTCTAGCGGAATCGCAAATTCAAACCCTTGCGTGAAATTTCCTGAACCACCATTGTTTTGGTAGCCCAATGGCGCTGAAGTTCCCGATTGACCCAAAAACAAATTGACGTTCGTTTGCATGTTGTACAAATCGAAGTAGCCTGATCCAAATGCTTGGTTCATCGCCAAAATATAGTCTGGGTTAAAACCTGGATCGAAACTGATGTTGCTGCTCAGGTTTTCTGTCGAGAAATATGGAGCCTCACTTCGGTTTATCCATCCTGAAAGTGAGTTGAATCCATTAGGAATGCAATCGATAAACAACAGAATTCGGTTGTTGCTTCCGTTCTCGGTTTGTCCCGCCAATGCGCCGTACAAATTGCCCGACATGTTTTTCAAATACAAAGCATCGAGGTTGTTCAATGTGCCAAAACTGCTTGTTGGTCCGCCTGTAGAAGTCGCCAATGGCGCTCCCCATTCGGGCTCAGAAATTTGTCCGTTGAAAACAAATGGGGGCGTTGGATACGACTGCACACAAACTTGATCGCCAGCGGCTAAAACGGCCGAAGTGTAGGTGTTATCTGCTGAAGGCGCTTGCAATTCCACGCCATTCACAGTAAAGCTATACCAAGAACCACCTGATGCTGTAAAGTTGATCACTTCGCCTGCGCATGGAAGGGCAGGTGTGAGGTTCGGCGCGCTTGGAGCACTTGTTATCACCACCGTGGTTGTTGTGGAAAATGCTGCGCATCCACCAGCTGCAGCAATTGTGTAGGTAACTGTGTAAGTGCCTGGCGTGCTGCTCGATGCAGTGATCGCGCCGGTTAAAGTATTGATCGACAAGCCTGAAGGAGCGCTTGTAAAAGTGCCTCCAGTAGTTCCTGAAATACTCACGGCTTGTGTGCCTGCTTGGTTTGTGCAGAAAGGTGAACCTGAATAGGAAATCGCAGCTGTTGGGGCTGCAGTGAGTGTTACTGTTACCGAAGCAGCTGCATTCGGACAAGGTGAAGTGCCCGCCACAGTGTAAGTGTAAATTCCAGCAGTATTGCTTGCCGGATTGAATGTGCCTAATTGTCCGCCCGAAAGGGCTGATGGACCACTCCAAGTGCCCGTTATGGATGGCGTTCCGGCCAGTAGGCTAAACAGATTTACTGGACTTCCAGTGTTGCAAATCGTAGTGCTTCCATTTGAGCCTGCTGTAGCAGTTGGATTTACCGTAAGATTGTAGGTGCTGATCAGCGTGTAAGTATCGCCCGTATTGATTGTGCTGCTACCGTCGGCATCGCAGTAAGCGTATGCGCTAACGGTTTGAATTATCGGAGCTGCGGTGTTATTTATCCCCGAAGGGAGCGAATTGTTTGGAGCGGTAGTTCCGGCAACTGGCAAAACACTCGAATATACCACGCAGGTTGGATTGGCTGCTGCTACAGCATTTTGCCAGGTTGTAACAGCAGAAATACTTCCACCAGAACAAATAGTGGATGATGCGTTGCTAACCGTTGTAGGTGAGCAACAAGAAAATGCAGCATTGGTAGGGTAGAGGCAAGTGGCCGGAGTTGGCTCAAACTCTTCGAAGGTTGCTGCTAGATTTGCTGTGATGGTTGAAGCAGTCCAAATCCCATTGCCTAAGGATGCGCAAGAGGCTGATGGATTGAATGTTTGGAAGATTAAACCGTTCGGACTTGCAAAAATATTTGGGTAAACATATACTTCAATGTCCATCGACGAATTGAAACCTCCTGGTATTCCAGCTAGATTTATTGTTTGCGAATAGTTTGAAGGACCTGGATCAATGGTATTGATGTCGGATACAATTTGTCCATCCACTAAAACTGTAACCCAATAGGATAAATCAGCTCCTAAATTTGGTCCAGCTGGATCCATGCAGAAACCTGTCATGTTAAGGTCTAATTGCAAGGAAGTGGCATTTCCGCCAACTGTATTGGGAGGAATGTTGAGGTAGGCCGCATTGTTGATCCCACCAAAAGGCGAATTCGCAATTACGTAACTTCCATTCGGATAAGCATTGTTGATTTGAATCGGAATGAGAGCGCCTCCAGTTGAGCAACAATTTGGCCCACCACTAAGGCCGAGATAGGTTAAATCGAATGTTTGGTTTCCGCCCGTGCAGGCTGTGCTTGCTAGGGTTGTAGGATTCGGACTAATCGTAAAAATGGTGCCGATATCTCCTGCATCGCAATCGTTGTTGCCTGTAACTTCCCAATCGCAGGTTGAGGTGTTGTATAGGATGCTCACCACATCGTTTGAAGAACTAGGAAGGGTCGGATAAACAGTTAATGTGTTGCTTCCTGAAGCCAGTGTTGTGCCGGTGCTGTTGCAGGTAACTGTCCAAGGTAATGTCGCATTGATCGTATTGCAGAAATTTGGATTTTCAATACTGATCGGCACCCGGAAATCGTTGCAGTTTTGAACCGTTTGTACCACATTTCCAGCAGGGGTGGTAACGGTGATTGTGGCTGGAGAAATGCTGATACTCGCACCGAAAATGGTGTAGATGTTACTGAAAAAATCAGAATTTAATGGGCCGCCGATAATAGTACCACCTTGTTTTACTTGAATGAATCCACCCGTTCCATCGAATCCATCAGCAAGAATATCGAATGCATCTAAGCGAAAGATTGTACCTTGAACGATTGGGTCGATAGCAGGTAAGTTCAAAGTGAAGGACTGACCATTAGAAAAGAAATCTCCACTAGCGATAATGTTTCCCGTTGAGATACTGGTGAGTGTCCAAGAAATTTCATCTTGATAAAGTGACCCATAATTGCCTTCAACAGTTAGAAAAATCTGCCCTGAACAAGCCGTGTTTGCAACATCTAAATAATAGGTTTGGTTTGAACAAGCAATTGTTGGGCTACTTGATGTATTTGAATAATCTGGACAATTCAACGACACACTTGCACATCCCGCTGGTGCAGTGTAACTCTCAGAAATAGTACAAGATGGGTCGGCTGAAAACGTCGCAACAACATTGCAGTTTCCTCCTGTTGCATTGATTCCAGAAATGGTATAACTAATTTGACTTGGAAAGGGTGCACTTAGCGTGGTGGTTCCGCCGCAAGAGCTCGTAAAGGTGAGGATGCCGCTTTCAGGAGGATTGGTAACGGTAAGTTCTCCTGAAACTTCGTAGGAATTTGTGGTTGGATCGCAGGTAGATGGTGTTGCCGAAAGTGCTGTAATGCTGCAAAGAATGTCGCAATTTGTTGTAGCTGTTGAGCTTGATGCACTGTTGAAGGTAATGTACCCTAATTCGTTGTCGAAATTGGTGAGTAGTAAAATGTACACTTCGCCTGCGAGTGTGCCAACAGCATTCGCCTGTTCAAATGCAGATCCCGAGAAGCTGCAATCTGCAACTGGCGCCGTACTGTTTTGAATTTGCGTGCATCCATCTGGTAAAGATGAAAACGGGCCCCAAAGCAAAAAGTCAACATCAATCGGGAAATCGAAAACATCAAACTGGGCAATATCGATGGTTAAATCGCCTGGGTTTTCAATTTCAAAATAATACCAAACAGGATTTGGTGTTGAATTCAAACAATTAATAGTGCCCAAGCTGGGTACATTGATGTTGTTGTTAAATGTATAAGTTGTTCCTGTGCAAAAGGGTGTTGCATTCGGACAAGTATCTCCATTGTTTGTCGGTGGAGGAAGATCCCCGCAGGAAATTGCGGCTTCCCAGCCTCTGCGCCGTGTGATGCCATCTGAGAAAAACTGGAAGGTTAAACAGCCGCCAATGGTTGAAGAAATTACTCCAGGGCCAAGATTTCCCGTGTAGGAACCTAAAAGTGGCGAAGCGGTGGATGGCCCATTATAAACATCCAAAAAATCGAATCCCGCTTCTAGTCTAAAGTCGGTGAATGTGAATGTGATTGCTTGTCCTGCCGGAGCGCAAAATGTGATGGTAGAAAATTCATTGTTCTGGTAATTTGTTCCAGGACCCTGACTATCGTAAAACAATCCTCCGCAAGCATCTGTAATGGTGCCGAAGTTACCCATATTGTAAACCTGCGCCACACCTGGAATCCAGATGATAAACAACAGCAATATGTGCAACAGTTTTCTCATTGTTCAGCAATCACTTTTAATTTCCCCTTCGGGGTGATGGCAAAGCGCATCGATGTTCCTTGTGGAGCAGACTTCAACGCAGCGCGCTTTTGATTTCCTATCGGTTTTTGCAATTCTTGGTTACTGTACAAAACCACGGAAGCCTTTAGTCCATCGAGAACAACCGTTCTTCGTTGAGCATCCAAACGATAGGCATCCAACAAACCATAATGATCGAGCGCATCCTGAACTTTCAACTTTTCATCTGGCGACAATGAGCCCACGATTTCGAAGTGTTTCTTGTTCGAATCTCTTTCCTCTTGAGCGTCAAGTTGAAGGCAAAAGCATAGCATGACGACCGCTAAAAGCAGTCCTCGGATTGAAGTCATGTGTTTGTAAATCAGTCGTTTATAAGGTATCTGATCTTGCTCGCATTAACGAACGTTTGATCAAAAAAACTGGAAGATTTGTTAGAAAGCTGAAGTTTATTCAGGATTGTCTTTGGAAATCGACTGATTGAAGTTGTGTAGCGGTTTGATCATAGGCAGATTTTTCAATTACTCAATGTTTACAGATGTTTTGCAAGGATTGAGCTCTTGGTTGTCAACAAGTTATGGGGTTACTCTACAGCAATCTACAAATACTTTTTTCAAAATCAAACTTTATGAATGGTCGATTGTTGAAAACCGCGCTGAATGAATATCTTTTTCAGTCTGCAAGTGTTGATTTTAGGGAGTCCTGAATACATATACTCATTTTGGGCTGTGAATAAGTTGAGCGATTCAAGTTCATTTTTCACCCGAATCAACTTTTGCCTTTCTTTCCGAAATATCGAATTGAAATTTTCATGATTTCTTCGACCTTTGAACCTCCGAAACCAAGGCCATGACTTCATTCAAGCTATCTGCTGAACAACGCAACAATCTTTTGGATATCCTTCAAAAACGCTTCGAGAAAAACAAAAAGCGAAGCAAAGACATTCATTGGATAGATGTTGAAGCGCGTTTGATTTCACAAGAGGCAAAATTGTGGTCGCTTCATAAAATGGAGGAAACAGGCGGAGAGCCTGATGTACTTGATTTTGATGCTGCAACAGGTGAATTCATCTTCTTCGATTGCTCACCCGAATCGCCTGCCGGCAGAAGAAGCTATTGTTATGACCGTGAAGCTCTCGACGCGCGCAAGGAAAACAAACCTGCACACAACGCCATGGAGGCAGCGGCAGAAATGGGCATCGAAATGCTTAATGAAGAGCAATACCGGTTTCTTCAGCAATTCGGTCCGTTCGACCAAAAGACATCAAGCTGGCTTAAGTCGCCCAACAACATCCGCAAACTTGGTGGAGCCATTTTCGGCGATTACCGATATGGTCAGGTATTTATCTACCACAACGGAGTGCAGTCTTATTATGCGGGTAGGGCTTTCCGTGGGTTCGTGAAAATCTAATTCACCACAAAACTGAGCAAACTCAGTAGCCGTATTTGTCTTGCCATTGTTTGCGCAATTTTTCGCGCATTTCGTTTTCTCTTGGATTGGATCCAGGATCATAAAACTTCGTTCCAGCCGCAGCTTCAGGCATAAATTCTTGATCAACGAAATTGCCCGAGTACGAATGAGCATAAAGGTATTCTTCACCGTAACCGAGTTCTTTCATCAGCTTCGTGGGCGCATTCCTCAAATGCAATGGTATCGGCAAATCGCCGGTCTTCCTCACAAAATCCTGCGCTGCGCGGATCGCCATGTAGGAAGCATTACTCTTCGGTGAACATGCCAAATACACTACAGTTTGTGCCAGCAGTAGGTCGCATTCCGGGTACCCGATTACCGCCACCGATTGAAAGGTATTGTTGGCTAAAATCATAGCCGTTGGATTGGCGTTTCCGATGTCTTCTGCTGCCAAAATCAACATCCTTCGCGCGATGAATTTCGGATCTTCTCCACCTTCCATCATCCTCGCTAGGTAATAAAGAGCTGCATTCGGATCAGATCCGCGCATGCTCTTGATAAATGCCGATACAATGTCATAATGCTGCTCACCATTCTTGTCGTAAAATGCCAAGTTCGATTGCAGTGCCGATGTTGTGTGCTCGTTCGTAATTACTGCAGTTTCGCCCGCAGGAAAGGTGTTGATGACCAGTTCGAACAGGTTGAGCAACTTCCTCGCATCACCGCCCGAATAACGCAACAAGGCATCCGATTCAACGATTTCAACTGGTCGCATTTTGAGGTAACGATCTTCCTTTAATGCTCGGTGCAACAAGGCAATCAACTCGTTTTTGTCGAGCGATTTTAAGGTGTATACTTGGCATCTCGACAGCAAAGCGGGTATCACTTCGAACGAAGGATTTTCGGTTGTAGCGCCAATCAAGGTCACAATTCCTTTTTCCACAGCTCCAAGTAGCGAATCTTGTTGAGATTTCGAAAACCTGTGAATCTCATCGATGAACAACACTGGTTTTTTCATCAATCCACCTTGTCGCGAAGCAGAATCGATCACATCTCGAACATCCTTTACACCCGATGCAATGGCGCTGAGGGTATAGATTTGGGTTTGTGAAACTTCAGCGATTAATCTTGCCAAGGTGGTTTTTCCAACACCCGGTGGTCCCCAGAAAATGATAGAAGGCAGCGGGATTTTTTGATCCAAGATTTTACGCAACACCGAACCTTCGCCCAACAAATGCTGTTGTCCGGCATAATCTTCCAAAGTGGAAGGGCGCATTCTTTCGGCCAATGGCTCATTTGGAAGATGTAAACTCATTTTCCGAATGATTGAACCATTGAAATGCCTTCAGGTCTTTTGTGTTTCCAGCGTTTGTGCGTCCAAAGCCAATACGAAGGTTCTGCCTTGATCACTTTTTCTAATTCGGAAGTATGCCTTGAGGTGATTTCTCCCACTGGGCTTGATGCTGCGCTATCGATCACCGGTAAATATTCTAAGGTGTACCAACCCCGTTTCACCTTGGTGATTTTCCCGTACACCACTACCATATTGTATTGTCGCGCGTATTTTTCGGTTCCCGCAGCAACTGGTGTTTCTTGGTTGAGGAAATTCATCCAAAGTGCTTTTTCTGGTCGCCCCGGACTTTGATCCACGATTAATCCCCAGATGCAGCAGTCATTTTTGGTTTGTTCCATCACCTCGCTGATTTCAGTTACTGAAACGAGATTAACACCAAAGCGGCTTCTGGAGCGAATCATCGCACGATTGAATACTTTATTCTTTAAAGGTAAGTAAAGGCCTTTTGCCCTGAAGTTTTTCTCGCAATGCAAGGAGAGTGTCATTGCTGCCCATTCCCAGTTTCCATAGTGGCCAGTTGTGGCAATTACCGACCGTTTTTGCAGGTAATATTGTTCAAGCAATTCGGGGTTGAGCACTTTCATTCTTTTCTTCAATGAAGAAGCAGAAATGCTGAACGATTTTATAGTTTCAACGAGAACATCACCAATGTGTCGGTAAAAGCGCTTTTCTATAACGAGCAACTCGCTGTCCGACTTGTCGGGAAAGGCATTTCGGAGATTTTTTCTTGTAACCTTCACCCGATATTTCAACACTGTGTACAGAATGAAATAGGCAAAATCCGCCACCCCATAAAGCATCCACATCGGAAGCCATGAAAGTGTATAAATGATCAATAAAATTGGATATGCCAACAGTGCCATTTTGTAGTCCTGAGAAGGATTATCGACAGTAGAATTTCAGAATATCGAAAGCTTCTAGGTGTCCTAGTTCGCCCGATTTTTGAAGGTCGATGCAGCCAGCTTCACGATTTCCTGAGAGATATAAGATAACTCCGCGCTTGAAATGATATTTCCCATTCGAAGATTCCATGGCGATTGCCGCATCGTAATCCGCAATGGCTTCAGCATAATTGTTCATCAAATAATGGTTTTGGCCACGATTTCCATAAGCTGTAACATCTTTTGGATTCAGCGCAATTGCGTCGTTGAAATCTGTAAGAGCTCCAGTGTAATCGCCCAGCAAGTGCTTAGCTAATCCTCTTTGATTGAGTGTTCTGGCGCTTTCTGGAAGTTTCTTTAAAATGATGTTAAAATCTGCGACGGCTTCCTTGTATCGTTTCATTTTGATGTAGCAAATGCCTCGATTGTAGCGAGCATCTTCAAAATCTGGTTGAAGTGCAAGAGCTTCCGAAAAATCTGCAACTGCGGATAAATATTCTTCCTTTAATCCTCTTGCAGTGCCGCTATTGTAAAAGTCGTCGGCTGTTTTCTGTGCTGAAATATTAACTGTTAAGAACAGCAAAGAAATCAGAAACCACTTATTTAGATTGCCCACTAGCGTTGGTTGCCTTTTTGGTTTTTAATTTTCTTCCAGGAGCATTAGCACCACAATATTTTTCAACATATTCTTTCGCTGGAGCCCATCCGAGTTTGGTGCTTAATGCGAAATCTGCACATGCTTTGTCGCGTTCTTCAATCATCAAGAATGACTGTCCACGGGCCATAATTGCTTCTTTGTAGTCTGGCTTTAATAAGATCGCATTGTCAAATAATGCAATGGCTTCTCGGTATTGTTTTTTGCCAATTTTTTCAACGCCTTCGTTGTAAAGAGTGCTGTATTGATCTGCTTGGCCAGAAACTGCCGAAATCGACAGAATTACACTGGTTAAAGTAAGGATGATTTTGTTCATTTTCTTTTATTCTACACAGTAAGAATTATAGCTGTTTTCAGCATCGTCATTCCCCAATTCCATCGCTTTTTTCCAATCCGAACAGGCGCCTTTTTTGTTCCCCGAAAGAAACTTTGCCGAACCTCTATAACTCAATGCTTGGTCGTGGTTTGGATTAAGCTGAATGCATTTGTTGAAATCTTCGATCGCTTCTTTATCGTTTTCCGTTCCTCCACGAGCAACTCCTCGGAAATAGTAGGCATCTGCAAAATTGGGATTCAATTCGATCACTTTATTGCAATCTTTGATCGTGTATTTAAAGTTTTCAGCTTCAAAACTCAATTCAGCTCGACTCAAATAGGCCTCTGCAAGCGAAGGATTTAGATCGATGGCATTGTTAAAATCCTTCATCGCCATATCGTCATTCCCCAAATCTACATAAGCCAAACCACGGTTGTAAACAGCCAAAGCGTTACGGTCATCAAGTTTTAAAGATTTATCAAACGATACAATCGCATCTTTGTATTTACCTAACAATGATAGTGTTGTTGCTTTTCGGAAATACAATTCAGCTGTTTCTAATTTCAGAGAATCAGCCTTGTTGAAATCTTTCAACGCTGAAACTGCATTTTTCATCGATAGAAATGCTCTTCCACGGATAAAATAATTTTCAGCCGCATCTGGATCGTACTTTACCAAACGTTCTGCTTTTTCAAGTGCATTTGCACCTTCTCCGTTGGTAATATGTGCAAGGATTTCTTCTTTCGTTGGAGTTTGAGCCTGAAGCATCAAGCCAAATCCAAACATCAAAAACAAACTGAGCGTAAATTTTACTTTCATTCCGGTAAGTTAGGAGTTGATTTCGTTGTTGTTGTATTTCAAATTGTATCGAATTCCGGTGTACCCATTGTCGGATTTTAAAATGCGAAATTCTTGTTGAACCGCCAATTCTTCTTCTATGTACGAAAGGTTTTTGCCTTCCAAGAGCACGTTGGCCACATCTTGCAAACAACCTAAATCCGATGAAACAACATCAAGCAATTCTTTCTTTGAGGCTTGAGTTTGATGAGACATCGTAACTGCTTCAAGCTCGATGAGCCTTGATTTATCGAAAGTACAAGTGATTAAAGTATCGGTTCCTGCAATTTCATTGTGCTGCTTCCATTTCCAAAATAGCTTCGAGCCGTTTATTTCTTCCTCAGGACGAATTTCCATGGCAGTAAGCACTTGATCAGGCGTTTGCCCGAGTTTGATCATCCCATTTGAATAACACGAAGGAACCTCTAACATCAAAGCATTCGATACTTGCGTCCATTCATCATCAGCATCACGAACGCTTTGCGGGGGATGTATCAGAAATACTGCAGCAAATAGGGCAACAAACAGGATAGCGTACTTCATATTTTCTACGAGGATTCAAACTTAATGAATTCCTGAAAAATCTGAAAGCACCAAATGTTATCAGGCTTTTCTGCGCTTAACTTCACGGGTCAATAATGCCAGTTCTCGGCTGGTTTGACCAGCTACCGAAGTGTTTTCTTCCGCCCTGCGGATAAGGTATGGAAGTACTTCTTTCACAGGACCATACGGTACATATTTAGCCACATTGTAGCCCGCATGTGCAAGGTTAAAGCTGATGTGGTCGCTCATTCCCAACAATTGTGAAAAATAAATCTGTGAGGTATTTGATGGGATGTTTTTCTCTTGCATCAACTTGGTGAGCAACATTGAACTTTGCTCGTTGTGTGTACCAGCGCAAAGTCCGAAGCGATCTATATTGCTGGTAATGAATTCCAAAGCTGCATTGTAGTCGCGGTCGGAAGAAGCTTTATCGGGCTGAATTGGATCTAAGTAGCCTAATTCTTTGGCACGTTTCCTTTCCTTTTCCATGTAAGCACCACGAACGACTTTAACGCCAACATAAAATCCTTCATTCACCGCTATTTCGTGCCACTCTTTGAGAAGCGCTAAACGGTCGTGTCGATACATTTGGAAGGTATTGTAAACGATAGGCTTCTCGGTGTTGTACTTGCGCATCATATCGAGAATCAGATCGTCCATCACTTGTTGAATCCAACTGTCTTCAGCATCGAGCATAAGCTTTCGATCGGTCTCAACGGCCTTTTTGCAAAGCTTTTCAACGCGTTGTTTTACCTTTTCAAATTCATGCTTTTCTGAATCTGTAAGTGTTTCACCTGCGCTCACTTTTTCCAACAATCCGAAGCGAGCCAATCCGGTAAGCTTGAACACACAAAATGGAACTTGGTCATCCAACACTGCACGGTCTTGGGTATCCATGATTTCCTCCAATGTACGATCGAAATCTTCTTCCGACTCTTTGCCTTCAACCGAATAATCGAGGATTGTTCCAACGTTGAAATTGGCTAAGGCCCCAATTGTTTTTTCGCATTCGCGGATGGTTTCGCCTCCACAGAAGTGCGCATAAATCGTTTGTTTGATCAAGAATCGCGTAGGGGCAAGGCTCGATGCGATACCTGCAAACGGTTTACTGAACTTTACAAATTGGTTGTTGCCGATCATCCTGAAGAGCCACCAGGCTTTCTTCAATTCGTTGGTATTTCGGTATTTGAAGGCAATTTCTGTATTGTCGAATGATATCATGTACTGTGGTTGACCGCCGTAAAATTATGTAAATCTCCGTATTGGTTGGAGAAGTTTATTCACCCATAAGACAGCCAAAGGCTTGTTTTGTTGATGAGCAGATTATTTATTTTGATCCGTCATTTCCATCCTAATTGGTGTTGGATATACAGAAATTACAGACCTTAGCGACATGTTGGAGCCGCTTTCAAATATCCATTTCGGAGCTGAATCTTTTGCAAAATTTCGTGAAGCTACATTGCAGAATGAAATCGCTATTTTGTGCGATAGTCATACAGTTGAGCATTGTTTGCCTGTATTGTTGAAGGATTTTTCTCACCTGAACAATGCACCAGTTCTGGTAATTCCAGAAGGAGAAGCCAACAAAAATCTCGATCAAGTTTCGAAAGTATATGAAGAACTGCTTAGGCTCAACTTAGGCAGAAATTCAGTGCTTTTTAACCTTGGCGGTGGAGTTATAACCGATTTGGGTGGATTTGCTGCTTCAACTTTCAAGAGAGGAATTCAATACATCAATATTCCAACAACGTTAATGGGAATGGTTGATGCTGCCATTGGTGGAAAAACTGCTGTGAATGTGAACCAATTCAGAAACATCGCAGGCGTTTTTGCACATCCTCAATCGGTCTTTATTTTCCCGAAATTCTTGGAAACTTTATCGAAGGTTGAAATTCAATCGGGCTGGGCAGAAATGATGAAACATGCTTTGCTAACTTCAGGGCAAGCCTGGGAAGCGTTTCAGCAATACGACACGCTTCAAAGTCCGCCTGATGCTTTGATAGAAGCCAATGCGCGTTTTAAAGAATCGGTGGTGAATTCCGATTTTCGCGATCAAAGCCGCCGACAAATTTTAAACCTCGGTCATACAACTGCTCACGCCATAGAATCGTGGAACCTTCAGCAAAATCTGGAAATTCCTCATGGATTTGCGGTTGCAGCAGGCGTTTTCATTGAGGCTGAAATGGCGATGCGAATTGGCACCGGTTTATCATCCGGCGAATGCCGAGAAATTCAGCATTATATTTCAACCCAATTTCCAAAGGTGATTATCGAGGAAAATTCTGTGGATGAAATCATCGCTTTGATGCGCAACGACAAAAAAAATAAGCAGCAAATTACATTCTCTCTGCTCGAATCGGTTGGTTTACCACTCGTCGGAATCGAGCCTGATGAGACGTATATTCGTGCTTCAATTTTGCATTATTTGCATGCCTGAAACACTAGAACTGGTTTCTTCAACGCGAACTATCAATGCGCAACCTCAATTGCCTGCTTCCAAGAGCATTTGCAACCGATTGTTGGTACTTCAGCAAGTTTCGAATGGAGCAATTGTTCCTGAAATAATTTCTGATGCAGATGATTCACAGAAATTACATCATTTATTATCGAATAAGCCTGATTTTGCTGATGCTGGTGATGGTGGAACGACCTTTCGATTTGCACTAGCTTTTTTTGCTGCAACGGAGAATTATTCAGGTATTTTAACTGGAACCGAAAGATTAAAAGAACGTCCGCAACACTTACTCATTGAGGCTTTACGTTCTTTGGGTGCAGAAATTACCTGCCTCGAAAAGGAAGGTTTTGCACCCGTGAGAATTATAGGCAAGAAATTAAAT